>JAZUEG010000282.1:0-16266 GCA_045640025.1 Bacteroidales bacterium | reverse complement strand
GGTTGATTCAGAGGATTTTGCCTCCACCGATCTCGACAACTTGGGAGATGCCTATGGAGCAATTATTCTCCAGAGCACCAGCAACATGTATTTTGATGAGATTGCAGGCTCGCTGCGCCTTCACAATGTTCATCATGTAAGGCTGAAAATCTTGAAAGACGATTTTCAGGATCCTGATTTTTTTACCGTGAGATATTCGGGGCGCTACGAGTATGAGCGCGTAATCCAGAACCACTGCAAGATTTTCAGGATTAATCATGGCAAGGTATCAGCCTCAAAGGTAAAGTCGAAATGTTACGAGACTCATCAGCGCGATTCCATCGACAGCTGGATTACGGTAAATATGCCCAGGCTTCAGCGCGGCGATATTGTGGACTGGGAATACGACATTATTTCCTTCGAATTTCTGATGCCTCCGCTCTGGAAGGCCAACATGAAATATCCATGTATTAATGCCTGTCTCAGGACCGAGTTCCCTCATTTCATGCAATACCGCTACGATCTCAAGGGCAACGATACGTTGTGTATCAATCACACCACCACTCAGGATTTCTATCCGCTGCATTTCAACTTCTCGTCCCACAATTATCCAAATTCTGCGTTTTACCTTCAGGGCCGTGGCGGCAATGTGTCGGTTTCGTACAATTTTCATTCGCTGATAGATTCATTTACAGTAAGCAACACCCTGCCTGTGGAACTTTTGATGGCTGATAGCGCCAACAACAATCCTCCCCATGCTCTCTACGGCACTCAGTCGGTAAGGATGAAGGCTTCCAGGTTTACTCAGAATATTGGCTATCAGGGCATTCATTACAAGGCATGGCAGGTGATGACTCACCTTATGTATACGTATGCCGAGCCCGACAACAGGTATCTCTCTCAGAACGAGGCCTGGTTCAGGAGCTACAATCCCGGATATGTGATAGTGGAATCTCAAAACTGGAAACGCCTTCACAAGCATCTGCGCAAAGGTTCTGATTTCTGGAAACCTGTAATGAAATACGGCGAGCCTATCAGTGAGCTTCAGTATCTGCTGGATCCCGACGAGTATCACGACACACTGGCCACTATAAACGCTGTGTATAATTATGTGAAGAATCATTACAAGTGGGACGGCCGGATGCAGAATCGTCTGCCCGATGGTCTCGACCAGATACGCAAGACCAAAACCGGCGGAAGCGGCGAGGTGAATATGCTGCTGGTATCGCTGCTCAGACGTTACGGGGTGGACGCTTTCCCTGTATTAGCTGCCACAACAGACTTCGGCGATGTGGATTCGTCGTATGCCAATGTGGTGCAATTCAACCACATATTAGCTGGCATAAGGCTCAATGAAGTATCAGCTGATGGCAAGGAAACGTATCAGCTGCTCGATGCCGCCCTGCCATCTGATGTCCCGATGAAACTTCCCGCGCGCGACCGCAACGGAATGGCGATGGCCGTAGACCAGGAAGAATGTTATTTCCTGGAACTGGTGGATGATACGAGTGACACGTATAACGCAAAAAAAATATACATATCTGATTGAAAATACGGATTTTTATATTAATTTTGCATCGAAATACAAATTTAATATAATCATGACGGTAAATCTGAAAAACAGAAGTCTGTTGACATTGCTCGATTTCACTCCAGATGAGATCAGATATATGTTGGACCTTTCCGCAGACTTAAAAAAACAGAAGGCAGAGGGCACAGAAGTACAACACATGAAGGGCAAGAACATAGCCTTGATTTTCGAGAAGACTTCGTCGCGTACCCGATGCGCATTTGAGGTAGCCGCCGCCGACCAGGGTGCTCACACTGTATATATTACGCCTTCGGGCAGCCAGATAGGACACAAGGAGTCGGTAGAGGATACCGCCCGCGTGTTCGGCAGAATGTTTGACGCGATAGAGTACCGCGGTTTCGCTCAGAAGACCGTGGAGACTTTGGCCGAGTACAGCAAGAAACCAGTTTTCAACGGACTCACCAACGAGTTTCACCCTACTCAGGCTCTGGCCGACCTCCTCACCATGAGAGAGCACACCGGCAAGGCCGACAAGGATATTAAGTTTGCTTTTCTGGGCGATATCCACAGCAACACCAGCAACTCGCTTATGGTAATTGCAGCCAAATTGGGTATGGATTTCCGCCTTGTAGGCCCCAAGGACCTCTTCCCTAATGAGGACCTCGTGGCCAAGTGTAAGGCTATTGCAGCTGAAACAGGAGCCAAAATCACCATTACCGAGAATATCGAGGAAGGCGTAAAGGACTGCGATTTCCTCTATACCGATGTATGGGTTTCGATGGGCGAGCCTCACGATGTATGGTCGCTGAGAATCAAGCTCTTGACACCTTACAGAATCGACAGCCAAATGCTTGCCCTCACCGGCAACAAGAACGCAAAGCTCATGCACTGTCTGCCGGCATTCCACGACCTCAACACCAAGACAGGTCAGGAAATCTACCAGCGTTTCGGCATCGACTGCATGGAGGTTACCCACGAGGTATTTGAGAGCGAGGCTTCTATCGTATTCGATCAGGCCGAAAACCGACTCCACACCATCAAGGCCGTAATGGTGGCCATGTTAGGCGATTTGTAATCAAGGTTTTTTTTGTTCATACATACATTTTTACCTCCTAGGGGCTTCGATGTGATATCGGAGCCCCTTTTTTTGTGGGCAAAGCCCACAAAAACGCAGGCTCGCAGCGCTTCGCCAGCGATTATTTATGTGACACCCCTCCGGGGCTGGGGCTGATATTTGTGGATTTTAGCAATATCTTAACATTTTTAGTTTTGAAATACGGGATTTTCTTATTACCTTTGCTACATAATTAATATCAAATAAAGTTTTCATCTTATGGACGGAGACCCTTATAATTCCACAACAACAATCATTAGCACTGCGCCATAAGAGGCCTCTATCTATTGGAGTGTTCTCTTGAAGCGGGGAGCTCTAATATTGGAGGTTTTAGAAAAATGATTCAAATGTACAGAAGTTTCCTCGGGTCTGAGAAGATTCAGGAAATTGAGCCTAATTGCTGGGTGCACTGTGTGCAGCCTGATAGCGAAGAAGTAAACATCCTTCAGGAGGAATACAATGTTTCGCAAGAGATTATCCAGGATATTCTGGATAACGACGAGCGTCCGCGTTACGAGACCGACGACGACTACAACATGGTGATTCTGCGTATTCCTGTTGAAAACCAGAACGCCGACGGATCGGGTATCACATATACCACGTATCCGCTGGGTGTAATCATGTTTGATGATTACACAGTTACAATATGCAATGTGCCTAATAATGTATTGCCGGTGGCGCAGCCTTCGGTGTACAGGAACTCCAGCCAGCCGGTATACGATGTGGTGAATTTTACGCTGAACCTCTTTATCCGCAGCGCCAACTCCTTTATGTATTATCTGCGCCAGATATACAGGCACACCTCGCTCATAGAGGCCGAGATAGAGCACGCCATCAGCAACAAGGTGCTCTCCCGACTGCTCATGCTCCAGAAATGTCTCGTGTTTTTCCAGACATCGCTAAAATCCAACGAGGCCGTTTTGGCCAAGTTCAAGAACAGCCGGCGCACCAGCATCTCCGAGATGAACGAGGACCTCTTTGAGGACGCGCTCATCGAGACCAAGCAGGCCGTGGAGATGAGCAACATATATTACAACATCCAGACCAGCCTGAAGGACACCTTCGACTCGGTAATCTCCAACAACCTGAACCAGGTGATGAAGCAGATGACATCCATCTCCATTATCCTCATGATACCCACACTGATAGCGAGCTTCTACGGTATGAACGTACGCAACGGCTGGGAAGAGGAATGGTGGGCCATGCCCGTGGTGGTGCTATTCTCCATCGTGGCGGCAGTGGCTGGAATCTTCATCTCCAAGAAGAAGGACTGGTTCTGATATTTTCGCTATCAGCCGATGGCAAAAATATCAGAATGCATTGCCAATTATCACGCAGATTATTATTACGGAAGCGTAAACGTAGATTTTCAGCCTGTTGAATGCCACCTGGTCTTCCGATTTCTGTTTCTGTACCTCAAGGAATTTTTTCTCGATATCGCTGCAGTATGCCATCACATCGGGATATTCGGCGCCGTAGAGCCTCATTGTGGCCAGATGTTTCCTTATTTCCACGGGATCGAAGAGGTTTTCCTTCGATTTGGGCAGGGCATTCTCGTTTCTCCCGAAAACCTTATCCAGCAGTCCTCTGTTGGGGTCCTGCTTCTTGAAGACACGCCAGAGGATTCCGTAAATCAGGAAAATGCCCGCCAGTTTTATGTCCCAGAATTCAGGGTCGTTCTGCCCGAATGCCGCGAATGTAGTGAATGTGATTATGGAGGCCAGCAGCATCAGGTGATAGTATTTGTCTTGCAGGATCTCTATCAGATTGGCCGGCTTGGAATATTTGTAGTTGTCGAGCAGGCTCTCAATCTTCCCGCTCAGATCCATGAAGTATTGTTTGTCCATCATCATTCACCTCCTTTTTTGACTTTTGTGTATTTTTTTTCAGCTGATACGTTTTCATCGTTCTGGCTCTCAGCTGATACGTTTTCACCGTTCTGGCTCTCAGCTGGTATGCCATCAGCTGATATGCCATTAGCTGACCTCTCCTTGAAAGACTCGTAACGGCTGCCTACAAAAATCGCCGTTGCCAGTACAAGGGCTATGCTGAAGATTATCATGATTCTTTTGGGCGATTTTTCCTGACGGATCTTGGTGATTTCGTCGTAATTGCACCGTATCAGCTGGCATGCCTCCCTGTGTCCGCTGTAGAGATATTCCATCCTGCGGAGTATGTTCTGGAGACGCGCCTCGGTGGCGTTCCATTTGGCAATGTACTTATCCACAGGGGTTTTGATGAGTCCGAAAATGAATGCGAGCGCCACAATCCACAGCGCGCCGCCCAATACGAGGAGCGGAAGGCTGAGTATGGCCAGGCCAAACTGTATGGCGCGTGTTTTCAGGATGGCGCCGGCTGTCACCTTCTTGATTTCGTTGCGCATTACATCGAGCAGCTGGTTCGATTCGTCCACCATGTTCTGGATGTTCTGGTCGTTTTCCTTGCTGTAGAAATATACGTGGTTGCAGTGCGGACACACATTGCTGATGAACGGGCGTACGGCTCCGCAGTTTGGGCAGTTGGTTACGCTGTCGAGCTTTTGGTCCTGCTCCTGGGCCACTCGGCGGTTTTCCTCTTCGATGGCGCGTTTCTGCCGTTCGTCGAGTATGCTGGCGAGGTCCGATTCGGGGTTGTGGCTGATGTCGCTGTAGTGGTGGGCGCAGTATGGGCAGTATTCCGAGATGAGCGGAATCTGTGCGCCGCAGCTTGGACATGATTTCAGCTGGCTCTTGGGCTTGTTGCTGATGGCGAATGAGATGGAGCGCCTGAGGTATTCCTCCATTTCGGCGGTATCGATTCCGTCCTTGGATGCCTCCTCCATTATTATGCTTTTCTCCTTGGGAGTGAGTGTGGCGTCCTTGAGCGCCAGCTCCACAAGGTTGGTGATTCGTAGTGGTATTGCCATGGTTTTCTTAATTTTTGCAAATATAAAAAATATTTTTTCAAAAGCGCTTTTTTATATTGAAAACATTTACTAATTTTGCCGTACTTTATTAATACACTAATTTAAATAACTAAAAAATCATGAAGAGATTCTTCAAATCGCTGTTGCCAATGGCAATGTCGGCAATGGTGCTCGCTTCCTGCGGTGGCGGAAAGAGCAATCCAAACTCCTTCGCTATCGAGGGAACATGTGGCGGTGGTATTCCTGATACCGCCTATTTCGTGCACGTAATTGATCCCCTTACGATGGACGTGAAACAGAATTACGACACTATCTATGTTCAAGACAACAAGTTCCACTTCGAGATGGAGTCTTTGTCCAATCCAAAGATCGTGATTCTCCAGGCTATATTCAAGGATGGCACTGTATGTCAGGCTGTGGTTGACATTATGGGTCTGCCAGGCGAGACAGCCAAGCTCGAGGTCAACAATGGCTACTTCAAGCTTTCTGGCTCCAACATTTATGACCAGTGGGGCGATTTCGACAAGGTGCTCACCGAGAAGGAGTGGGCTCTCAACGACATTCAGCAGAAGATTCAGAACTGCCAGTCGCAGGAGGAGTTCGACGCTATCTATCCAGAGTACATGGCCCAGAGAACCGAGGTTGCCAACTTCCCTTATACATACTTGCGCGCCAATCCCGACAAGGCTGAGGGCGTATTGGCTTTCATGCTCACCCGCAGAAGATATCCTCTCAAGGATTCTCTCAACGGCGTTCCTGAGAAGGCTCTCAACGGCATTCTAAAGCCACTCATCGAGAAGCAGATAGAGCAGGAGGAGGCAAGAACCAAGGCTCAGAGCGAGGCTGAGGCCAAGGCCAAGGTAGCTCAGGAGGCTACAGCCGTAGGCAAGATGTTTGTTGACTTTGAGGCTGAGTACGATGGCAAGGTTCAGAAGCTCTCCGACTATGTTGGCAAGGGCAAGTACGTTCTCGTTGATTTCTGGGCAAGCTGGTGCGGTCCATGCCGTGGCGAGATTCCTAATATCATCGATGTTTACAATAAGTACAAGGGCGCCAAGTTCGAGGTTCTCGGCGTTGCATCATGGGACGAGCCCGATGACACCAAGGATGCCATCGCTCAGGACGGTATTCCTTATCCACAGATCATGAACGCTCAGAATGCAGGCACCGATGCCTACGGTATCATGGGTATTCCTCAGATCATCCTATTCGCTCCCGATGGCAAGATAGTGGCCAGGGATCTTAGAGGTGGCGAGATCGAGGTTGCTGTAAAGAAGGCGTTGGTAAAGTAATTCAATAAATGAATGAAAGAATAAAAGAATAAATATAAAATAACCACGGGCTGAGTGTAGCTCGTGGTTATTTTTTTTTGGGGGTGAGAGGACATAATTAATGTGAGTTCGACGAAAATTTTATTATCGCCTACGGCGTTGATTTATAGAACACAAATTACCATTAATTAACATAAATTGGTCACAAATTTTTCTCTGAGTAGTAATTTTTGAAAAATTCGTGTTAATTTATGAAAATTTATGTAGATAATATTTCGCCGAAGGCGCTAACGGTAATTCGTCGAACTCACGTTAATTAGTGAGTTCCAAACGGAACCTCTGGTTCGGCGGCCATTTTTGTGTTGCCGAATTTGTATTCCACCATTTCCAGTTTTGTGATTTTCACCAATGTAACGTATATGTACATTGTGCTTACTATGTGGAGTCCTGCGTCAACCTCGCTCTTGCTGATTGACTGGGCCGAATGGCTTACTTTGTTGCGCATTTCCATTACAAGGCTCAGATATTCGGCAAATGTCTTGTCGATATCTGATGTGCTGAATTTCAGTTTGTCGAGTCCGAGACAGTAATATGCATTGCTGAGGGTAGCGTGGTCGGTGTCGCCGTTTTTGTCGGTAACTTCTGTATCTTTTATTATGTAATGCAGTTTCTTGAGGTACGACTCAAAACTTGTGAGAAGCGTGGAGAGGAATGTGCGTTTCTCGCTGAGTGTTATGTTCTCGGGACTGCAATACAGTTTGTACAGGGCCTGAAGCGTGGTGTCGCTGAGGCCTGCATATTTATCGAGCGACGGCAATTCTATTACGCTTACCATCCAGTCGAAAGCCTCTTCCGCGGTGCGCGATGTTGGCAATCCCAGCAACTCCGATTCTATGCCCGGCAACATTTTCTTTTTCAGGATTTCGGGTGTGTATGATTCCTGAATGTACTTGCTGAGGCGTGAATAGAATATTCTTCCAGCCTCGGTGCTCAGGATTTTGTACAACTCGGGATTTTCGAATAGTTTCATAAAGGCTTCGGTGTGCTGTGTGTAGCATTCCTGCGCGGCGTTGTTGAAAATCTCTGGGAAAATGCTCTCCACAAACTGGTTTTCGTCGTTGTTCTGGGCCAGTTTCTGAATTTTTTTGATGTCGGATTTTTGCATATAATCCATCACCATCTCCACCATTACGCGGTCGGCCTCGCTGAAATTGCCACGATACATTAGGTTTACCTTGTCGATGATGTTGTCGAGAAGGTCGCGGTTTTCGTCGGGCTTGGCTGATGATTTTGGATTCTCGCCTTTCACCTCGTTGTTGTCTCCGTCAAGGTTTATCGAGAGCATCTGCACCTCCTTGATGTTGTTGTGCACGAGTCTTACTTTTTTCTCGAGATCTACTCGCTCACGCATATTTGTAGGAAGTATTCTGTATAGATAGTCGGCAAATATGTACGACTTGTAGAGTTCACGGTCGAATGTTCTGGCTATCTGAGCCATATACGAATAGAACCTTATGAAATTCTTTATCTTGCCCCGCACCTCGTAATATGTGTCCTCGTCGAGTTCGCAGATGTTGTTTACTATAGGTTTCAGTATTCCTGTAAGCACTGCAATGTTCTGACGGCCTTTTTTCTGCTTGGCGCCACTTACCTTGCTGAATTCCTGGTAGAACAAGTCAACGTCGCTCTCGGTCCATAGGTGATAGAGTGATATATCCTTGTGGAAGCCGTAGATGTAGTTGACGTCCACAGGTTTTATGAGCGTGGTGCCCTTGTAGAAAGGCTCGAACGCTGTCTTGATGTCGTCGGCTGAGTTGGCGAAATCGAAAACGTATGTGTTGGTTTTCAGCGGATGTGCCCTGTTGAGGCGCGATAGTGTCTGAACCGCTTTCACGTTCTTGAGTTTCTTATCCACAAACATTGTGTGGAGCAATGGCTCGTCGAAACCGGTCTGGTATTTGTCGGCCACTATAAGCATATTGTATAGTTCGCTGGCAAAATATAGTGGCAGTTTCTCCTCCGATATCTTGCGTGCCTCGCTGGAATTAAGCATCGGCTCGGTGTATTCCTTGCCCTGAAACTCCACTTTGCCCGAGAATGCCACCATTGGGTGAATATCAGTAATATGCTGAGTCTCGCAATATTGCTTGATAGCCATAAAGTATCTAACGGCGTGGGCTCGGCTCGATGTCACCACCATTGCCTTGGCCTTGCCCTGCATAGAGTTTCGGGTAACGTCGAGGAATTTCTGCACAATAATGGCTGTCTTCTTGTTTATGGTGTCGCTGTGGCTGTCGTGATATGCCTTTAGCGCTATTGTGGCCGGAGTCTCCTCGTAATCGGGATTGTCCTCGCTCTTGCGCTGTATCTCGTATGTGGTCTCGAATGTGGTGTAGTATTTCAGCACGTCCTGTATGAAGCCTTCCTCTATGGCCTGAAGCATTGAGTAGTTGTGGTAGGCCGAATACTTGTCCTTGTCGGGAGTGGCGCCTTTCTCGCTCAGGATTCCGAATGTCTGTAGAGTCTTGGGCTTGGGAGTGGCTGTGAATGCGTAGAACGAGAGGTTCTTGTGCTGTCCCTGGCTGATGAGGTCGAGCATCAGACGGTCCTGCTCGTTTTCCAACTGCTCCACGGTCTTGTCTTCCCACTCTGCCATTTCCCTGAGGGCCTCGTCGGTATCGGCAAGTGCTGATTTCAACTTCTCGGCGCTTTTGCCACTCTGGCTGGAATGTGCCTCGTCCACAATGATAGCGTATTTGCTACCTGCGCGCGATGTTATCTTGTCGTATATCTGTGGGAAACGCTGTAATGTGGTGATTACGATTCCGGTTTTCTCGTTGTTGATAGCCTCGGCGAGTTTTTCGCTGGCGTTGGAATCCTTTTCGCTGATAGTGGTGACAGTGCCAAGCGTGTGCTCGAATCCGAGGATTGTCTGCTGAAGTTGCTTATTGAGCACACGGCGGTCGGTGATTACGAACACGCCGTCGAATATGGCCTTGTTTTGCGCATCGTGGAGCGACGACAGCCTGTATGTGAGCCAGGCAATGGAGTTGCTCTTGCCCGATCCCGCTGAGTGCTGGATGAGGTAGTTTTGTCCGCTTCCCTTGCTTACGGTGTCTGATATCAGGTTTTCCACCACGTGCAACTGGTGATAGCGTGGGAATATTATCCTGACGCTCTTTTTCTTTACTTCCTTCTCGTTGCCGTGCTTGTCTATCTGGATTGATATTTTCTCTTCTTCCTGACGCATTATGTAGCGCTGGAGTATGGAGAGGAGGCTGTCGCGGCGCAATACGTCTTCCCAGAGGTATGATGTGATGTATTTGCCGTCGGTGCGGTCGGGGTTGCCTGCGCCTCCCACGTTGCCCGCGCCGTTGCTTCCCTGGTTGAAGGGGATGAAGTATGTGTCCTCGCCCTTGAGTTCGGTGGCTACCGCGGCTTCCTGAAGGTCGCATCCAAAATATGCGAGTATTCGGCTGTCGAACTGGAATATCAGGTCCTTGGGATTGCGGTCGTGTTTCCATTGGGCGATAGAGTCGCTGATGTCCTGACCTGTCAACTGGTTTTTGAGTTCTATGGCCACCACGGGTATTCCGTTGAGGCTCAATACTATGTCTATGGAGTTTTTGCTCTGGCTGGAATATACAAACTGACGGGTGCAGTGCAGTATGTTCTGCTGATACTTTTCCACGAGGTCTGTATTTAGACTGCTGGCTGGGGCAAAGTAACAGATTCTCAGGTTGATACCGAAATCCTTGATTCCGGTGCGCAATGTATGTATGAGTCCGTATGTTGAGATGTCGGACTGTAATGTCTTATAGAACTGACTCCTGGCGTTCTCACCGTATTTTCGGACATACTTTTCCCATTCCTTGGGCTGAGTGGCTGATATGAACCTGATAAGTGTTTCCATATCAATGGCCTTCTCCTTGTCGTAGGTATCCTGATTGCCCTTTACGTATCCGCCCTCGGTGATGAGATAATGCTCGATGTCGGCTTCAAAGGCTTTTTCTTTTAGTGAGTCTGGGGTCATAGTTATTGTGGTTTTTGATTATTTGATTTTCGATTATCTTTTGGGTGAATAATTCCCTTGTCCTACAAGAGCAAGTTTTTTACGAATGCGTGTTATGTATTTTATGTTCATCATAGTTGCTATGTCGATTGGGAAAATATGATATGGTCTTTCCTTTTTTGACAGATCAACTTTTTTGTCATTTGACATAAAATCCACATAACAATCATTATTGTCGTCATAGGCAAATAGACGTCCCCATTCAGGAACTCCGATAGCCTTTTGCAGTAATTCGTCAGCATCGTCTTTGTTGCCTGTAAATTGGGAGACTGGTTTGCCATCATTATAGCGATGACCTCCTGTGTTCTCGTCTCCGTGTTTTGGATTCAGTAAAACTATCCTTTTGGGATGTCTGTTTTGGCAAAGCCAATCGAAGACCTGTTTTATGTCTAATGGTTTTACCTGTATTTTAGTATCTCCAATTTTATATTTGGATGATCTGGTTATTTTGTCAGACTCCAAAACAGCGCCTGCCTTACTCTCGTCTTCGAAAACTTTATTACGAGAAGCAATATCATACTCATCTTGAAGCATTTCCAATAATTGCTCCGATCTTGAAGGATATTGCTCAGGCAATGTATCCAAAAGGAAAAGGCAGGCGTTAAGATTGTCGTTATTGTAAGCCAATACGCATTCTTCGTCGCTGAAGAAGTCGATAAATTGACTTAATTTGGCAATCCATTCCCCAACTGACGCGTCCGAAGGTTCGGTTTCCAATTCAAGAAACTTTGCCGTGGTGACGTTTTGAGGGTCTTTATATTCTGGCAATAAAATCAGAATGCACGGTTGTTTGGTCTTTCCCATAATTACAATCTTCTTACTCCCATTATTTCCCTTAGATCTTTATTGATTTGATCGAAGAAGCCTTTGGGCAATTTTTTGCAACGCTCTCCCTCGCTGTTCTCAGCCACAATTCTTCCATCCTCCAAAATTTTCAATTGGATTGCCACAGAAGTATGGTCCTCGTCGTTTCTTGTGAAGAAATATACCTTGGTGATATCCTTTGTAAGTACAGAAGGCTTTTCTTCTTCCCTGTTCTCTTGTGCCACTTTCACCAACATTCCGTTGATAACGTGGTCGCTGTGGGTCTCGATAACGATTTGAATTCCGGCCTTTACGGCTTTGCAAACCAAATCCATCAGGGCTGATATTGCGCCTGGGTGGAGATGTGCCTCGGGATTCTCTATGAGAATCAATGTTCCCGGCTTGGCGCTGAGTATGGCGACAAGGATTGGCAAGGTGTAGGTAATACCAAAGCCGACGTTTTCAGCGGAAAAATCGTTGGTTTGCCCCTCTTGTTTAGTGAATTTGTAACTCAATTTATAATTGTTGTCATCAACTTGCTTTATTGTAAGTTTCACCTCGGGCGATATTTTCTGCAACCATTGCTCAACCTGATATTTCAGAGATTTTTTGTTTACTCTATTATCGTTGCGATTATTCAGCAATGATGATAGCAATGTGTCTGTATCGTCAAATTCTTTGTCTTCGGGATACAACAATTCATCAATGCACTCACATTCCTTTCGTTCTCCCCAATGGTGAAGAAAATATACTGTCTGGAAACAGTCTCCTTCCTGACAGGACAACTGCATATTTTTTTCTACCGTTTCGGTATCCTTGGGATACAATGCCTGAGGTTTCAATCTGAAGGCATTGATATAATGAAAGTTTTGACCAAACAAAGGGCTTTTTTTGAAATTGAAGCCGTCCGTGTTGATTTCGCTTTCAAGATAGTTCTTGTCGTTTTCTTTGGCGTCGAAAGGAATTTTGATGTCGATATCCCCTTCTGATGATTCGAGTTTTATACTGATTTTTCCATCAGATTTGTAATTGTCGCACAGGATGTCTTTTTTTGTACCTGTCTTCCAAAGCGTTCCGTTTAATTTTAGTCCATTTATTGTTTCGGATTCTTTGTTGTATGATTGCCTTAGGAGCAACAAGGATTGTATTACAGATGATTTGCCCATTCCGTTGGCTCCTGTAAGTAATGTCAGGTTGCCTAACATTATATCAAGTTCTTGGTGAACCTTGAAATTATTTAACTTTATATTTGTTATCATTTTCTTCAGTTATTTGTTTTAAAAATTCCTTGAATTTATTAATTAGTTGGTTTTCCTGATGCTCGTATATGTTGAAATCATATAGCCGGTTTTGTAACCTTTCTTTGAAAAATTCAACATTTTCCTTGCCTTTGTGGGCCTTGGATACTGATTTCCATAACTCAAGGAAAAGGGAAATCTTTTTTTTCTGTTTTATATCGTTCTTGTTGGTATTGCAAAAAACTTGACCGAAAATCTTTTTTGCGAATTCCAGCCCTTCAAAAATCTGTTGCTTGGCCAGTTGGCTGAAATTGTAGTTTATTACTTCCAACGACATTGCCATCTCGAAATCTGTGCATTTGTCGAACAGCGCTATTGCTACAATTTGGTTGGCAAGTTCGTAATTGCTGTCAGGCTCCAGAAAGTACAGATATCCTTTGGCTATATCTTTTAGATGACTGATAGCCTGTCCTTGGTAGTATTGGTTTCTGAATTCCTGTTTCCTGTATCTCTCGCTGTCGTTGAGAACCATTTTTATTACTTCGTATTCCTCTACAGGCGAAAGGCTTCCTCTCAGCACATTGTATGTGATTTTCAGACAGGAGATTTTATGTACAATGTATGGGGCTATCTCATTCACTGTCATATTGTTGAATGTTGTCAGAAATTTCAATCCTTTCAGTTGGAAACTTCTTATTGGATCAAGAAACTCTTTGATAGTGTATAGTTGCTGATATCCATCTATCACCTTCAGTTTGTCATAGCATTTCAGGAAGAAATAGTTCTGCATTGGGACACCTAAAATTGCTGATTCAATGAACCTGCTTTTTCGCTCAATAGACCATTGGTTAGGCTTTTCAGGTTCATAATCCAACATTATCTCGTTGCTCTTTATCATATTGATAAGAGTTCCGAAATCGGTGTTATAAACGTCGAAATCCACAGAATTTGGATTATATTTCCTTTTTTCTTCCATATCCAATTAATTTTTCTTTCTGCAAATATAGCAAATTTTTGTGCATCCTATCTGCATTGTTGCAATTTTTTTTGTCTACACCCTTTTCTTTCCTGTCACATATTCGTAGATCAGGCTTTTCTTGTAATCCTTCAGGCCCTGGATTTTGCTTTCCTTTAGTTTTATCAAGCCGTCGATCTCTTCTGTCTTCTTATCCAAATACGATGAGATTCGCTCCTGTTCCCTAAGGGGAGGAAGAAGGATGTAAAAATCTTTTACGTCATCTGCGGACAAATTTGGGGCAGTAGAGCCATTTATACATTTGTCCCTTTGATAATATTCTATTGTAGAATTTAATATTGCGTAAAGATAAAAGGCATTAATCATTGTTTTTTTCACGATTCTAATACCCATTAAAGAAGACGCAACTGTTCCATTGTCAAAATTGGCTATTGCGTTTTTCCCAATAGTTGAACCTCTTAATGTGTATAGTATATCATCGTGTTGGATTTTTAAACCTCCCATTAGTTGATACTTCATTTCCGTTATAAAACGTGCTTTGCTTAAATCAACGTATTGATTGTCTAAAGAGTCCGCTCCCAAAAATGGAATACCTTCGTCTTTGAAATCGTCAGGAGAAGGATAATTTTGGCTCCTGTCTCCATTATGAAACGTCACCACATTTTTCAACCTGCAAACTCCCCACTCTTCCGGAATCATTCCTATCCATTCTACTCCGCTGTCTTTGAGTTTGGCGGTTTTGTTGAGGCCTCGGGTTACGGTTTCGGTGATTACGGACTGCTTGTATTTCTGCAATTCCGTTATCATTCTTTCTTCTAATTTTACCAACTCGTCGATCTCTGTGCATTTCGAGTCCAAATAATTCGAGATTCGGGTTTGCTCGGCAAGAGGGGGAAGAAGAAGAGGAAGAACAGATATTTTGTTCCATTTTAAATCGCAACTACGTTCTCTGATACCAGTAGATAGTGACAAGAAAACGTTTGTATGTGCTAATATTCTTAGATAATACATTAAGTAATTAGCATTATCTTTATATGGTTTACAAACAATCAATACAGGTGAACCTTTTCCTGTTGATTTTGATATCCCCATAGATCCAGCAAATCCGTCCATTCCGTGAATTACAATGTCACCTTCGTCTATATGTTGATATCCGATTTCTTTATCAGACATTGTAAAGCCTTCTGTGCGTCGTAGACTTCTAAGCACAACTTCTCCGTCTCTGAAGCAAGTAATTACTTCATCAGTTTCTTGAACGGGTTTTTGTAATAATTCTAAAACACGTTTCCCGTTTTCCACCTCCCAATCCTCAGGGATTTCGCCAATCCATTTTACTCCGCTGTCTTTCATCTTTGTCATAGTGTTTTTTGTAAGTTTGTTAACCCTTCGTTTTCTTTGCGCAGGAATTCGGTAATGCGTTCTTTGGAAGGTACGCTCAGTTGGTATTTCGATATGAATACATTCTCGTCGGTATCCAACAGTGTGTATTCTGCCATTTCCTTTCCTACTTCCGAGCACATTAAAATTCCTACAGGTGGGTTGTCGTCTGCCTGCATAATGTTTTTGCGGTAATAGGCGAGGTACATTCTCAGTTGTGCAGTATCTGCATAATCAAGACGCTTGGCTTTCAGTTCTATTATGATATGGCGTTTTAGTATTCGGTGGTAGAATACGAGGTCTGCCTTGAAATAGCGGTCGTCTATCAGCATTTTCTTCTGTCGCTCCTCGAAACAGAAACCCATTCCAAGTTCAAGTATGAAATCCTGCAAATGGTCAAGGATTGCTGTCTCCAGATCAGACTCTTCCACTATGTCTTTGGCTTTCAGGCCCAGGAATTCGAATGTGAAAGGTGATTTTATGTCGAGGGCTATTGAGTTTTTCTCGGCTGAGCCATCCACAAGGTCGGCCAGGGCATCGGGTTTGTTGCTCCATCCGCTCCTCTCGTAATAGTTGGTGTCTATCTGACGCTGTAGTTCCCTCACGCTCCAGGTTCCCCGTATTGCCATTGTCTCGTAAAAAGCCCGTTTCAGAGGGTCTTTCAGGGGAAGAATGGCTGTAAGATGAGACAGAGATAGTCTGTCAAACATTTTTTGTGGGTCTGGATGAGGAACATTTTCTTCATTATTGAGTTCCATCAATTGGGCAGACACTGTCTGCCCAATTGTAATGCTCTTGTTATCAGATTTTTGCAATTGGGCAGACACTGATTGCCCAATTGAAGAGTTTACGGTTAGGTATTTAATAATTGGTTGTTGAAGGGTTTTGTATGTTATGTAGAATTGTCGGTACAATTTTAGGCTCCTGTGACTCATAGAACTATATTGAGAGAGTCTTTCTGCCAACTTCTGCAACAATTTTTCGCCATAGGTTGCCCTG
>JAZUEG010000281.1:0-9651 GCA_045640025.1 Bacteroidales bacterium | reverse complement strand
TGTGCTATTGAAGGAGTATTTATTAGAGCAACTGATGCGAGGATAGGAAGCACGCTTTTTGCCGCCTGTTTGAAGAATTCTCTTCTCGATTGAAGTTCTTCCTTGTTCATTTAGTATTGTGTATTAAAGCATCAAGATAATTTCACAAATTTTTATCACGTTTTATCATCTTGATGCCTTTATTGAGAGTTCAAAACGCATCGTTTCTATCTTCTGCCATTGTTATATGTTCCTGTTCTTGATTTTGAACTTCCTGTTCCATATTGATATGTCGCACGTCTTGAATTTGTGGTTCCTGTTCCATTGTTAACTTTTGTAGGTCCTGTTTTTTGGGTGCTAACGGTCATAGCACCTTCTTGACAGGTCTGATAACAAGTAAATGAACACCCACCGCATGACGCATTACATGCATTACTGCAACCTGATCCGCAATGACCTTGACAGGCTCCTTTGCATGAAGTTTGACAAGCGTTCCTGCAACTAGTTTGGCAACCATTCTTGCAAGTACTGTTGCAACTGTTGTCGCAAGAACCAGAACAAGTTCTGTCACAAGATCCCAAACAATCATAATTACATCCAGAGGGAGTTGTTCCTGCGGCTTCGGCGATTACAGGTACGTTGGCCAATGCTACGGCTGCGAGGATAGGGAGCGCACTCTTGGCGGCCTTCTTGAAGAACTCTCTGCGAGACTGGAGTTCCTCGTTGTTGTTCATATCTTTTTCCATGATTATTTTCGATTTAATCTGATGAGAACCATTGACTTGAAGATTGATTATATATGGCAGTCAATGGTTGGACCATATATGCTATTATCCCATTGCGCATTATTGATATTGCACACAATTTGCCCGTAAGTAAGAGAATAGGGTTTAGGGAAAAGAAGTGACGTTTTGGTTATAAATTCATAGGCGCTCCTCCATGCTTTGTGCCTTTGCGACTTATCTGGAATGTGTGACGGGCAATCTTGGATGGGCACAAAAAAGCGTGGACAATGACATTATCCGACGCTTGAGGCCCTGAGATTGCCCGTCTCCACCAGATAAGTCACACCAGCCCACGCACAGAGCGCAGGCATTTACTGACTTATTCCGGTGGAGACTATTGTGAAATTTCTCAGGTTTCAAGCTGTCTTCCGAATAAATAGCAAATGCTAGTTATTATATATATTTATTTTGTTGGCTTTCAGTGATATGCAATCAACTGTAAGCCTATATTCTCTGTTTTGTTTGTCTGCAAATTTATAATATTGAATCCAACTATCCAAATTTTATTTTGAATAATTGCTGAAATTTTTTTTACAAAAACAAATCCTCCATAGTTACCGAGTTTTGCACTATGCCGGAATACATGTTTCGCTTTACTCCGAATGTGGTGATAAATGTTATGTGTACAGAACTTTTTTTGGGGAGAGTCTCCAGTAGTTTGTCGGCTCGAGCCTCTACTTTTCTCCTGTATTTTTCATCTATTGCAAACTCGTCTTTGCAGAATTTAATCTCGCATAGATTTGTCACGTTGTCATTCCTGATAATCAACATATCTATCTGAGTTTCTGTTTTGCTGTCTTCTCCGTATATTATAAGGGGTTGTTCTGTGCTAAGTACGCCTCCACATTCCAGTCTGTTTTTGATTTGTCTGATGTGGTTGAAGCATACGTTCTCGAAAGCCAGACCCCTCCATGAGTTCAGAGTGTTGGTTTTGTAGTTTGACTCCCAGAAATTGTCTTTGGGTTTACTGTCTGCCATAAACGAAAGCCAAGTTTGTATGAATGGGTCAACTAGTTTGTATTTTACAGTTTTTTTGGTGTCGTATGGCTTGTAGCGTATTATAAAGTCGCAGGCTTCCAAGTTGTCTAATATCGTGGAAATGCCTTTCCCTGATTTCATATTGGTCTCTTTTATTATTTCGTTTCTGGTGCTTCCTGATCTTGTTTTCGCAATGGCTTTTATAGTTTTCTCGTAAGCTTCAGGATTTATAAAGAGTGAGCCGAACAGCCTTTTGAATTCCTGTTGGAGGATAGCGTTCTTGTTGAATATGATTTTGTCTAGATTCTTTGGTACACTGAGACCTTTTTCAAATTGGCTCAAATACATAGGGATTCCACCTACAGCCATATATGTTTCTACTATGTCGTAACGACTCATTGCCATGTTTTTGCTTTTGAAATATCTCTCACATTCCAAAAGTGTAAACGGTTCAAGTTTTATGTTATATGTAAGTCGGTTATACAATCCGCCTTTGTTGTTTATCAGATTGTGGACCATCCACGATGTTGCAGAACCGCAAACAATCAGCATTACATTATCCCTATAATTGCACCAACTGTTCCAAAAATGCTCCAACGCTGTTATGAATAGTGATTTGGGTGTATCCATCCAGGGTAATTCATCTATGAATATTACTATTCGTTGACCTTCGTCGATTTTGGAGAGTGCTCTTTCAAGCATGAAGAATGCTTCCAGCCAGTTTAGTGGTTTTTCGTCAGGCTCCAATCCAAAGGCCATCATGCTATTGTAAAAGGCTTTTATCTGATTGTGCATAAGATTCCCATCGTATTTGTCATACGGAGAAAGTCCTGTGTGATAAAATGTCAGACGTTTTTTGAACAATTCTTTTATTAGAAAAGTCTTGCCGACACGTCTTCTGCCGTATATTGCAACGAATTCAGACTTGTCGCTTTGGTACAAGTCTTCAAGTTTTTTTGTCTCGTTTATGCGTCCTATTATGTTCATTGTGCTTAGAATTTTTGATGCAAATATACGTATTATTTTTAGATTTTGGCATTTTATGATAGTGATAATTTGCCAAAATCTCATTTTTTTTATGATTTTGGCATTTTATGATAATGATAACTCGCCAAAATCTCAATTTTTTCGAGTTAATGGCGAGTTATGATAATGATAACTCGCCAAAATCTCAATTTTTCTGAGTTAATGGCGAGTTATCATACACTAAATTGCCAAAAGTTGTGATTTTGGAGACTTTTGGCAATTTAGTGGAGGGTATGTGGATAATATTTTTATAAGTTATAACTGAAAAAGTAGGGTAGAGAAGTATGATTTTTCAGTTATAACTGAAAATTTTATGAATTATGTATTAGTTTTTCAGTTATAACTGAAAAAAAATGCTATATTTGCAACATATTTTCACTTATAACTGAATGGTAATATGGACGAGAAACTTCAAACACTATTTAAATATAACCTTTGGGACGAGGGTAAAATGTATCCTTCGGGAATGTTGCGTGATTTTTATATTTCTCAAATTGAGAATTATATGAACAACCGTTTGGTAAAGGTACTTACCGGACAACGTCGCTCCGGCAAGAGTTTTATCTTGCGTCAGATTATGAATATGTTTGTTCAGAAAGGCATTCCTCGCAAAAACTTGTTTTATCTTTCCAAGGAATACATTGATTTCGATTTTATAGAATCGTATGGTGATTTGGAAAGTCTTTATAATCTGTATCTTGAAACTTTCAAGCCTGAAGGAAAGTTGTACATATTTATTGATGAGGTTCAGATGATAAAGCAGTGGGAAAAATTTGTGAATTCTCATTCGCAGGATTTCAATTTTGATTGCGAGATCTTTATCAGTGGATCTAATTCAAGAATGCTTTCCAGTGAGTTGGCCACATTGCTGTCGGGTCGCTATGTGGAATTCCAGATATTCCCTTTTCAATATAATGAGTATTTGAGGTATAACAATCTGGAATCTAACCGCACCTCTTATTTGGAGTATTTGCAGAACGGAGGCTTGCCTGGCATGTTGGAATTGTCTTCTCAGGATTCTCGTCGTCAGTATGTATCAGCTGTAAAAGATACCATAGTATTGCGAGATATCATTCAGAGAAAGCAGGACGAGACGGGAGCTTCTAAAGTAAGGGACGCCAAATTGTTGGATGATTTGTTTGTCTATCTGGTTAATAATGCTTCTAATCCAGTTTCGGTGCAAAACATTATCAACTACTACAAATCACGTTCGCGCAAGGTGGCTTACGAGACGTTGTCGAATTATATTCAGTATATCCGTGAAACGTTTTTGATTCATGGAATTTCTCAGTATAATATCCGTGGCAAGGAAGTTTCAGGGCAAGTTTTCAAATATTATGTCAACGATTTGTCGTTTAGAAATTATCTATATCCCGGAATAGCATACGGAACAGGTTATTTGCTTGAAAATGCTGTTTTCCTGGAGCTTAAGCGTAATGGATTTTTGGTCTATGAGGGCAATTCCAATGGCAAGGAAGTTGATTTTGTGGCCATAAAGGACGATAGGAAAATATATATTCAAGTGTCGTATTCTCTTGATGACGAGAAGACCCGAACCCGCGAATACGCCTCATTGCTTAGCATTCCTGATAATTACGAGAAATGGCTTGTTACTCTTGATGATGCCCAATTCCCTATTTACGAAGGTGTTAGACATGTGAGGGCTTGGGAGATGAAGTTCTGATTATGTATCAAAAGTTGATAAAAAAAAGGATTTACAACGCCATCAGCTTTGTAAATCCTTTTTTTATCAGTTTACCCATCCGCCTGTAATATCAGGCTCGGAGAGTTTGCGTAGAGATCTTTTGGTAAGGTTCTCTGTTCTGGTTGTCTTTTTCCCGTTGCGTTTTTCCGAAATTGCCTTCGAACTTTTTATGTAATCCTCAACAATTACATATTGATTGTTGATGCTGGTGTATCCATAATATTCGTCTAAGATTTCACCTTGTTGGTTTGCTGTTATAGCTATTCCAATCATTACATAGTCATTATTTCTCCATTGGAATATGTAGTTGGTCTTGCTGCTTACGAAGAGTCCCTGACGAGACTCTTCGCCTACATAATCGATATAGAGTTTTCTGCCAGACATGTAGCGGATGGATTTCAGCACCTGGTTCCCGGTATTAGCTGGATTGTTGGCAATTGCCTTGGGATACTTGCCGTACAGCTCGTACCTGTCGCCGCCTATTCCTGAGTATATTTCGAGTACAGGCCTTGGCTTGCCGGTTTTTATCACAGCAATATCCTTTATGCCGTCTCCATTGAGGTCGCCATCAGCTACCATGCCCTTCATTGCATTCTTTATGGCCTCAGTGCGCGAGACGCCTCTGTTCGATAGCTGACTGCTGCTGTTGGATGAGTTTCCGTTGGTTGGTTGTTGGGTTGTAGCTGATGTCGTTTTATCATTGCCATTCCATACAAACCAAAATACTGCCACCAGTATTGCAGCTAATACAATTCCTAATGTTATCCACAGTCCTGCCTTGCCTCCCTTGCCGTCTGACTGTTTTTTCTGTCCGTATTGGTAGTTCGGTGGCTGATTGGGTGGAATGTTGTTGAATCCCTGCGGCTGACCTTGCATGAAGTTGTTGAATCCTTGTGGCTGACCTTGTGGAACATTGTTGAATCCCTGCGTCTGGCCTTGTGGAACGTTGTTGCCCTGTGGTTGACCCTTGGGATTGTTGTTGTGTTTTGCATTGCCATTAGCTGGAATCTTTATCTTGAGTGGCTGGGTCGGTTGAATTATATTAGTTCCTTGGGGCTGGTCTTGAGGATTGTTGTTTCCCTGAGGCTGGCTCTGAGGATTGTTGTTGTTTGCCTGTGGCTGTTCCTGTGGAGGAACCTGGTTATTAGCTATTTTGGCTGTTGGAAAACCGCATTGTGGGCATGCCACCGCCTGGTCTGAAAATTGTTTTCCACATTCTGGACAAAATATTAATGCCATATCTTAGTTGTTGGGTCTCAGGGGCTCAGAAGGACGTGTTATTTATAGAGAAAGCGTGAGCTCCTTATGCTAAGTGTAACGCATAACGCTCTCTAAAAATCGGTTTAGCAGACGAAATGCCAATTCATTTCATTTGCAAATGTATGCCTTTTGATTATAAAAACAAAATTTTTGTTGAGATTATGTTGATTTTTTATTTTTTTTCAGTTATAACTGAAAAAATGAGGTGAGGGGGCTGGTTTTTCAGTTATAACTGAATGATTGGATTCATCAAAAGTTGAGAATCTGTGCAAAATCTGCGAAAAAAAAGTTGAGATTTTGGGCAGTTTTATAATATCAGAATCTCAATTTAAACCTCCTCTCGCCAATATCATCTAACAATTATCAACACAAAAAACTACACAAAACAATGAAAAAACTTATTTTCCTTGCCTCGGCAATTGCCACAATGATTTCATTTTCAGGATGCTCCAACAACGCATCAGATAATAACAAGAAACTCACCGCTCAGGAGGCCCGCGCCACCGAGTGGAAAACCGTATCCTCCGACGAGATTCCTTACAATCCAATAGCCGGTCTCCGTGACCAGTGGATGCTGCTCGCCGCAGGAAACGATACCGCCTACAATGCAATGACGATAGGGTGGGGCACTTGGGGAATGCTTTGGGGACGCCCGGTAGTGAATGTTTATGTGCGTACTTCTCGCCATACCAACGAGTTTATGAAGTCGTCGCCATATTTCACCGTGACAGCATTCCCAGGAGATGCACGTCCTGCGCTTCAGTATATGGGCTCGCACTCGGGCCGCGACGAGAAGGACAAGGCAGCTTCGGCAGGCCTTACCGTGGAATTCACCGAACTTGGCAACCCCGTTTTCAAGGAGGCCACCCTCGCAGTGGAGTGCAAGACTGTATATTCTACATTGCTCGATCCATCCAGTCTTCCCGACCACATGCGCGCCATGTACACCAATGGCGACACCGCCGCTCACGTGATGTATGTGGGTGAGATTATGAATGTGATGGTGAAGGAGTAAAAAGTCTGTTGACAGATTATGACAAACAATCCACGAATTCAGATACTTGACGCCCTGCGAGGCTTTGCGCTGTTGGGCATTGCGTTGGCAAATTTCCCCGAGTTCTCGCTGTACAGTTTCCTGCCTGATAGCGTATCAGCTGATATGCCTTCCGCTGATGCCGACGGCGTAACACGTTGGCTTCAGTTACTGCTTATCGACGGCAAGTTCTACACTATTTTCTCCGTGCTTTTCGGAATAGGATTCTCGATTATCATCGGCAACGCCAGGAAGCGCGGCGCCGATGGTATGAGGATTTTTTACCGTAGGATGCTGATGCTCGCCCTTTTCGGCTTCCTTCATCTGATGCTGATATGGAGCGGAGACATTCTCCTTCTTTATGCATTGATGGGAATGATTCTCCCTGCATTCTACAGCCGTTCCAACAAGACTCTGCTAATATGGGCGTCGGCGCTTCTGATATTGCCCGTGGTTTGTGATGTCCTGATTGTCGTAAGCGGAATAGACCCTTCCAGGATACCTTACGATCTTTGGTGGTATTGGGCCGGGAGGTTCGGTATCTGTGAGGAGAATTTCCACACCTGGCTCCGCGACGCCGACAGTTATGTTGGGATGTCGCAGTTCCTTGTTCAGGGCGCTTTCGAGAGAATGTGGGAGTTTGTTGTCAGCCACAGATATTTCAAGGTTCTCGGACTCTTTGTCCTTGGCCTCTATATCGGCAAAAACGGTATCCACGCCAACATTGAGTCTCGGATGCCGCTTTTGAAGAAGGTCTGCAAGGTTGCCTTTTGCGTTGCCCTGCCGCTTTCGGGAGTGTATGCGTGGAGCGCCACTTGCGATTATCCGCTCGGCAAAATCGTGCACTCTATTATATATGTGTTCTCGGTGTATCCGCTTGGTGTGGGATATATGGCCGCCTTGTCGATTCTGTATCTCTACACCCGCAATTCCGCAATCTGGAAATCGCTTGCCCTGCCCGGCAAGATGTCGCTGACAACGTATATCTCGCAGTCGGTGATGGGCGTTGTGCTGTTCTACGGCGTAGGCTTCGGCCTCGGATGCTCCCTCGGATTGTGGCAGACTGAGCTCGTGGCAGTAGGCGTTTATCTGTTTCTGATGTGCTTCGCCTGGCTCTGGCTCAGGAAGTTCGACAGAGGCCCGTTGGAGTGGGTCTGGAGGGGAGTGGTTTATGGGAAGTGAAGGGGATGAACTTTTTAGTGAAAAATATTTTTATAATCTAACTAAAAAGTGTAATTTTGCTTTCGATAATTTTGGTTGTTAGTTATGAGCAATATGATAAAAACACAGCAAGAGGTTGAGTCCTTTCTGCGTCACTTTATGCCCAAGTTTGATATTTTCGGCATTTTCTTTCTCAATAGAGAAAAGAATGAACGGGCCTTGCTTGCTTTGGGTATTACCCGAAAGTATAGGGAAGAGGTTGTAAGAAGTATCGAGGTAAGCGATTATGTGGAGACAATCTCTGATGCCGTGAGTTATGGCGATATGTGGGTTTTCGGCAAGGACGTGAATGAGCATGAGGTTTATATAAAAATCTCGATGGGATATCCCAACAGCAATACCATTTGCATATCATTCCATGAGGCCGAACACCCGATTAATTATGCGTTCAAAAAGTAGGGAGGTGGTTATGGAGAAAAAGTTGACTGCTTTGAGAAGCCCATTTACGGGCGGGCGTGTGTTTGAGGTTTTTGACGAGGAGGAGCGCGAGTTCCGCAAGGAGAAATTTCAGGTGCACTGCCGTTATTATGTCTGTGAGGATACCGGTGAACAGTTTACAGGCGATGATCAGGAAGATCTTTGGGTTAATGAGGTTTATAGTCAGTGGAGAATTCGCCACGGAGTTCCTTTCCCCGAGGAGATAACAAGTATCAGGCTCAGGTACGGAATGAATTATACACAAATCTCAAAGATAATGGGATTCGGTGTCAACCAGTGGAAACAGTACGAGGATGGATGTATGCCTTCGGAGTCCAACGGCAAAATGATACGTGCTGTCACAAACAAGTCAACTATGTTGTCGTTGCTCGAAAGTAGCCGTTCTGAGTTTTCGGAGTCTGAATATGACAAACTTTTGAGTCAGGTGAAATCCGTTGATGAGTTCAATCCTGATGATTCCCTGAAATCCATAATTTATGGTAGAAACCGTTCCGTTGACATTATGAATGGATATGGCTCGCACAATCCGGCCAAGGTGTCTGCGATGGTAAAGTATTTAGTGTCAAGATGCAAGGGTATCAGTCCTACCAAACTCAACAAGATGATGTTTTATTCCGACTTCTATAATTTCAGAAGGTCGGGGTGCTCTATCAGCGGTTTGAAGTATAGGGCAATCCAATTTGGCCCCGTACCTGATCATTACGATACTATTTACGACAATATTCCGGGATTGGAGAAACGTGTTCAAATTTATCACGAAATGGAATGTTCCACTCTTACTGTGGAAGATGATTGCGATACTTCCATTTTATCAAAATATGAAATTGGTGTACTCGATGGTGTGTTGTCAACCTTCGGCGCACTTTCTACTTCCTCGATAATAGAACATAGTCATCAGGAAGACGCTTGGAGCAATCATGAGAAGGACCATAGTCTGATCCCTTACAGCGAGGCGTTTGGATTGAAGTAGAGGAGATTGGAGTGGAGGTTTGGGTTTGGAAAGATTGAGAACTTTTGTTTGCTTTAATTACTTGAAATGATAATAATTACAAATAATTGTTATTGCCATTTTGAAAAAAAATACACACGGCTCTTTCATTTAAGACTAGAAAATAGACAATAATACCCCTAACCCAATAGAGTCCAGTTTTCAATAAATTGACTCTGTTGGGTTTCAATAAGTTACTATTTTAAACAAACCTCTTTTTTTAGTTAGTTCAAAGCCA
>JAZUEG010000280.1:0-10321 GCA_045640025.1 Bacteroidales bacterium | reverse complement strand
TAATCTCTATTACCGATGGTCAGATATTCTTGGAATCCAACCTCTTCAATGCCGGTGTGCGTCCTGCCATCAACGTAGGTATCTCCGTATCGCGCGTAGGTGGTAGCGCCCAGATCAAGGCCATGAAGAAGGTGGCAGGTACTCTGAAACTCGACCAGGCTCAGTTCCGTGAGTTGGAAGCATTCTCTAAGTTTGGCAGCGTTCTCGATTCGGCTACTATCGTCGTTCTCGAGAAGGGCCGTAGAAACGTGGAGATCCTCAAGCAGCCTCAGTACAGCCCATACCGTGTAGAGCAGCAGATCGCCATCCTCTACTGCGGTACCCACAATCTTATGAAGGATGTTCCCCTCAAGAAGATTGCTGAGTTCGAGAAGGAATTCCTCGATAAGCTCGAGACTGCCCACAAGGCCGACGTCCTCGATCCATTGAGCAATGGTGTCATCAACGATGATATCCAGAAGACTATCGAGACTGTGGCCAAGGATGTGTCTTCCAACTACAAGGAGTAGTAAATTATCTCTCTTACCATAATATACGGTGGAGCGGTGTCGGCAAGATACCGCTTCCCCGTTAATTTAATTAAAAACATATCTATTGAATTTGCGCTATGGCAAACTTAAAGGAAATTCGCAGTAGAATAGCATCGGTAACTTCCACCCGTCAGATTACTTCTGCCATGAAGATGGTGGCGGCCGCCAAACTCAGAAAGGCTCAGAACTTTGTAGCCAAGATTGTTCCATACAAGAACAAGATGCAAGAGGTTTTGGCAGTGCTCTCGGAGTCGTTGGCTGAATCCGACGACAATATCTTCACCTCAGTACGTGATGTGAAGAATATCCTCGTTGTGGCCGTTAGCTCCAATAAGGGACTCTGTGGCGGTTTCAATAGCAATGTGTTCAAGTATTGCGCTCAGTTGGCAGAGCGCGAGCAGGCCAAGGGCGCAAAGGTAGAATTCTACGCCATAGGCCGCAAGATATCTGAGCTTCTCCAGAAGTCAGGTTTCTCTGTCTACAAATCCAACATGGATGCTGTGGACGCCGTAGATTATCAGAAATCAGCTGAAATAGCCGACGAGATCACCAAGCTCTATGTGGATGGCAAGTTCGATAATGTGAAGCTTGTATTCAATGAGTTTGTAAATCCTGCTGTTCAGTATGTCGGCGAGGGCACTTTCCTTCCTTTGAAGTTTGAGTCAGCTGATACAAAATTCAAGAGCGACTACATCTTTGAACCCGGCAAGGAGCAGATCGTCAACTCCCTGATTCCGCAGTGGCTTAAACTTACTCTCTTCAGCTCGCTTGCCGAGAGTTTTGCCGGAGAGCAGGGCGCGCGTATGACCTCTATGAACAAGGCTACCGACAATGCCACCGAGCTCATCAAGGAGCTCAACCTTCAGTACAACAAAGTGCGTCAGGCCAGCATCACCAACGAGATTATCGAGATTGTATCGGGTGCCAATGCCAACTAATTAAAGGTGTAGAGTATGAGATTTTTGTGTTCTTTTTTTGTATTAGCTTTGATAGCATACATCGGCTACCTTTTTTACCTTAAACATAAGGAAGCTCGCAAGGATGTATTAACCATGCAGAGAGGTGATAATGTGGTTACCATTACATCTGATGGCGACGGCATGTTCAATGTAAAGGTTACAGAGCTTACTATGTTTGGTTTTAGCGAGCAGATAGTTCTTGAAATGAACGTTTCAAAGGGCGCATTGTTTGATGTAGTTAACTCGCTGAAGAGCAAGGATTATATCGACGAAGCCGGCGAGAATCTTATAATGGCTAAGTTCTCGTTGTAGTAGTCCCCGTACCCCCATAACCACAATAACCTATCTTCTGTAAAACTTATAAAATAATCTTTAACGATAAAGGGCGTCCTTGGAACCTACTTTCCCAAGGACGCCCTGTTTGATTTTTTATTAACGTATCTTTTTAGCTATTACTGCTTCACGATCTCGCCCTTGTCGTTGATCTCGTAATGAGCCTCGATGTCGCTGTCTTCTATGGTCATGGTGATGTAGCCGTCCACTGTTACCTTGAAATTCACAAGATATGGCTCTACGTTGTATTCCTTGGCAATGTCGTCGGACGAGATGCCTTTGCCTACCTCGGTGGCGCCTCTGTAATCGAATGTATATACATCCACGCCTCTGCAGTATGTGCCCTCGGGCTCATCCTCACCCTGGAATGATGTTGAATAGCACATGATTCCGTATCTGTAGTAACCCTTCTTCAATGATACGAACTCGAAATACTCCTCAGCGTAGCGGCTGTGGCGATTGTCGCGCACCACGTTCGGATAATCCTCGTCGCTCTCCCATGTGAAATCGTCGAATGGGTCGGTGGTGAATGCGCTGTATCCGCCCACGTTCATGGCCTGCATGTAGAAATTCTCGGTGGCAGTGGCCTCGGCCCAGTAGTTCTTGTAGATCCTTATCGATTCTATCTTTCCATCCTTGCCGGTGGCATTGTAGCCAATCCAGTTGTCGTTTTCGAAATCTGTCATCGATGCGTAAACCTCGTCGCCCGAAGGTATCATGTAGGCGTTCGCTTTTTTCATTACCTTGCTTATCGAATCGCCTATGTGGATATCGTCATGGCTGAATCTCTTGCTGAATACCAGGATTTCGTCTATTTCGCCGTCCTCTGTGTGGAGTGTGAACATTTTTTCTCCGTTGCGGCTGTATGTGTAGTAATTGTCGCCGTCGTCCTTGCATTTCATGCTTGGGATGTTCTTGTTTAGTCTGCTGCCAAGTCTCAGACCGCCAAGACGTCCGGATTCTATGATGCTGATGCTTCCTTCATCCTCGCCGTTGTCGGGAATTCTATTGAAAGTCTCTCCGTTCCATAAGTACTCCGCATCCCTAAACGCATACCACAGTTCGCTCTCGTGTCCGTTTGGGCCGAAATAGCATACCAATGTGTCGCCTCCTTTCAATAGGAATTCGTAGTATGCACCCTCAGCAGCCTCTCTTCGTATAGACTCCAGAGCATCCTCGTTGCCGTATCTCAGGAACTCATCCACCAGGAATGAGTCGGGATCGTCCATAGGGAATATCAGTTCTTTGTCCTCTGTAAGCTGTCCGTCCTTATAGGTAAATGAGTGGTATTCGTTTCCGCATCCTTCCCAGCATTCCGATTGTCCGAATACCACTTTCCATCCGCCATCTCTCATCGGCAGCAGGTCTATGCTCTCGCTGTAGTCTGAGTCTTCCCAGTTTTTCCTGGGCATGCTTGCTGAGTAGCTTCTGTCGCTATTTTTCTCAAGCTTGCTGAATTTCCTGCTCTTGTCCTTGTACTTGGCGGGTATCTGCTTGTAGATCTCGTTTACCTCGCTTTCGGTAAGCTCGGTGGCTGTCACCGGGGGTGTTTGTGCAGCTGATAGCGTGGAATCTGTGTTCTGCTCCTGTGATGTCTGGCTTCCGTTGCCTCCGCCGCACGAGCTCAGCATGGCCATAGCCAGTGCCGGGATTATAAGTTTTTTCATGAGTGTTTTGATAATTGTAAGTTATTGAATTATTTAAGATAATCTCAATGATTACCGAGGACAAATTTATTGTTTTTTTTTTGTATTTCAGATTATTGCTGCAGAAAATAGTATTTCTATTTTGCGTTGTTTCGGTTTTTTTATTGTTTTTTTTCTTATCTTTGCGCTGTAATTACTTATGAAAAGGAGGTGATTTATGGAACAGAATATCACAATGGAGGAACTCTGGATGCTCATCCAGCGGCTTCCGCAGGAAGAAAAGAAGGTTTTGCGCGCACGCCTCACCGAAGAGGAGTCCGCTCAGGAGGCCCTTGCTCCATATACAATGGAGGAGATTATTCAGGGTATTGAGGAGGCTGAAGCGTCCATTGAAAAGGGCGAGCTTATCAATCATGATGATGTTCAGCTAAGAATGCGTGAACGTATCAACGAAATATATGCCAATAAAAATGTAATGGCTTATGCATCTTAAGTGGACTCCAGAGGCTCAATCTGATTATGATAATGTTGTTGACTATCTTGCTGATAGTTGGCCTCAGAAAATCGTGTTGCGGTTTGTTGGCAAGGTAGATGAGGTAGTAAGGTTTTTGCTGTCAAATCCTTTGTCAGGACATCTTGAACCTTTGTTGGAAGGTAGGAGATACCAATATCGGAGTATTCCTATTGATGGTATCAATAGAATGGTGTATGCCATTTTGGACGATGTAGTTATAATTGTTCGCATCTGGGATATGCGCCGCAATCCTGAGACATTGAAAAAAGGATTATAATTTCATATTAAAAAAGAATTATGGACAATACAAGACAAAATAAAGTAAGCCGTCTTCTCCAGAAAGAAGCGGCGAATTATTTCCTGCACAATGCCGGAGAGTTTCCGGGTGCAATGATATCTGTGTCGGAGGTCAGAATCACTCCCGATCTCAGCGAGGCCAGGGTTTTCGTTTCGATATTCCCGCAGGCCAAGCGCAAGGAAGTCTTCAATCTGATAGAGGTCAAGACCAAGGACATCCGTTTCGCCATAGGCAAGGAGGTGCGCCATCAGCTGCGCATAGTCCCAAATCTCATTTTCATGATCGACAACTCCCTTGATTATGCCGAGCGCATCAACGAGCTTCTCGACAAGGACAAGAGCCTGAAACAGGAAAACGAACCAACACAGGAGGAGGCCTAAATGCAGTACGATCCAGTAAAACGCTCTCTCGGCAACGTCTTCAACAAGGCCCCGTGGCTCCGCAAGCTTTTCTATCATCTGCTCGATCTTCTGCTGCTCCGCGCATGGTACATAAAGCGCGAGTTCAGGAAGATTTTTGCAGCTAATGGCGAAAAATCTGTCAACATACTCGATGCGGGCTCGGGATACGGCCAGTACGATTTCTACATGTCAAGCAAGCTGAAAAAAGCCAACATCCTCGGCGTTGACGTAAAGCAGGAGCAGATAGACGACTGCAACGATTTCTTCAATAAGATAGGCCGCGCCGACAGAGTGAGATTCCAGTACGCCGACCTTACCGAGTTTGTGGAGCCCGATAAGTACGACCTCGTGCTCTCTGTGGATGTAATGGAGCATATCCTGGAAGACGAGAAGGTATTCCAGAACATCAGCCAGTCGCTCCACAAGGGCGGAACCCTGCTGATATCCACTCCATCCGACCAGGGTGGCAGCGATGTCCACGACGAGGGCGAGCACTCATTCATTGATGAGCACGTACGCGACGGCTACAATATCGACGACATTCAGCAGAAACTCAAGAACGCGGGTTTCAGCAGCGTGGACGCCAAGTATTCATACGGAACACCCGGCTCTATAGCCTGGACTCTCTCTATGAAATGGCCCATCACGATGCTCAATATCACCAAGCTTTTCTTTATCCTGCTGATACCGTATTACGTGATTTTTTATCCCATAGCATTCGTGCTCAATTGGATAGATACCATCACCAGCCACAAGAAAGGCACTGGCCTGATAGTAAAAGCCGTAAAATAATTCGGATTTCTAACAGGCAATTCGTAATTCGTAACTCGAACTTGAACTCGTAATTCGTAACTCGTAATTCGTAATTATAAAAGTGCACCTGTCGCTCCGCATAGCATCGCGATACCTTTTCGCCCGCAAGCTTAGCCTTGTTAATGTCATATCCATAATATCCGTCTTGGGTGTTATGGGTATGACGGCGGCTCTTATTGTGATACTGTCGGTGTTCAACGGATTCGATTCGCTCATCTCGTCGATGATCAACCAGTTTGATCCCGACCTGAAAATCACCGCCACACAGGGCAAGACGTTTCAGCTCGATTCGCTCACCATCAGCCGTTTGGGTCAGGTGGATGGGGTAGAGGCTATGTCGCAATGCGTGGAGGAGACAGCACTTTTCCAGTACGACAGCCGTCAGCACATAGCCTCCATCAAGGGTGTGGACCATAATTACGGACGCATCTGCCAGATAGAGGACGCCGTGTATATAGGGCGCTATCAGCTACGCGACACTTCCGGAGTGCCATACGCCGTACTCGGCACCGAGATAGCGTCTAATCTCTGGATTCAGCTCAGCGGATACCGTCCATTGTCGATATACGCGCCGCTGCGTGGCAATGCCTCCACCATGAATCCCGACGAGGCATTTGCGCGCGCATACGTGGTGCCGTCGGGTGTATTCCACATCCATCAGGATTTCGACAGCAAATACGTATTGGTTCCGCTGGATTTTGCACGTCAGCTGCTCGAATATGATGACGGCGAGGTGTCGGCCATCGAGATAAGGCTGTCAGCTGATACGCCTGAAAACGTTCTTGCTGTTCAGCAGCAGCTCCAGCAGATTCTCGGCGATGGATACGAGGTAAAAGACCGCCTTCAGCAGCAGGACATGCTCTACAAGATCATGAAATCGGAGAAACTCTCCATCTTCGTGATGCTCACATTTATTATTATAATTGCGTCGTTCAATATCATAGGCGCGCTCTCGATGCTCATTATCGACAAGAAAAACGATATCCACACATTGTCGTGTCTGGGCGCGTCGGGCGATTTTCTGCGTAAGATTTTCCTGCGCACGGGTCAGCTGATTACAGTTACAGGCGTATTAGCTGGTTTGGCAGTGGGCCTTCTGATATGCTGGGCACAGATAGAGTTCCAGTTTATCAAGTTCCCGGAGGGCCAGTACATCATCGACGCATATCCCGTGGAGGTGAGATTCCTCGATGTGGTATCCACCGTATTGGTGGTGCTTGCCATAGGCTTTGTGGCGTCGGTGTTCCCCTCGCGCAAAATCCATGCATGATTTTTACGATTTTTGTGCCTTGGTATTATTTTTTTTTAATAATTTAGCCACCGCAAAAATTATGTTTATCTAATTAAATAATCAAAATTATGAAACATCTTCTCAAATCATTTCTGGCCATTCTGGCAATGGTATTCATTTTTGGCCTCCAGAGCCAAAACTCATACGCACAGAGCTCCGAGGACGCCGAGATAATCGGCATTGTGAAGGAGCTGGCCCAGGCCGTAAACGCCGAGTTGCCACAGGACGCCGGCAATGGCATCAAGCTTCTCTCGTGCACATCTCAGGGCAAGCTGCTCATCTTTTCAGTAGGACTCCCCAAGGGTATCAATCCAAAAATCTTTACCGAGTCGGGCGAGTTCAAGGGCTCTTTTGTTCAGGGACTCAATTCAGCCAACGAGGATATGCCTTTCGGCACTGTATGCGGCATGCTCGGCATCTCTATGAAGGTAATCCTGAAAAACGAGAAGGGTCAGGCTTCCATCCTCTATACTCCACAGGATCTTATGGGCGAGTAGCTGATACATTTTTTTCGCCATTAGCTCCCATGAAAAAACATATTCCACGGCCTCTGAATGCAACTTCGGTAGCCGTGGATTTTTTTTATGATTTTTTAATCTATGAATTCAGAAATATTTCTTACCTTTGCACCCGGATTAAAAAATCAGTGCGGACAGATTTGGTTTTGATTGCAACCGCTAAAAAAAATGCTAAAGCAATATCCCTTACATTATCATTTCCCCACACATTTTTTTTAATGACAGTAAAATTATTTATTTACAAACAAAAACATTAAAAACAAATGTCACATTTCTTCACTTCAGAATCAGTTTCAGAAGGACATCCCGACAAAGTAGCCGATCAGATCTCTGATGCTCTCCTCGATGAGTTCCTCAAGCAGGACAAGGAATCTAAGGTAGCCTGCGAGACTTTCGTAACCACAGGTCTCACCGTTCTCGGCGGCGAGGTTAAGACCACAGCACACGTTGACTATCAGCAGACTGCACGAAACGTAATCAACAAGATTGGCTACAACAAGAGCGAATACATGTTCGACGGCAACAGTTGCGGTGTAATCTCAGCCATCCACGGCCAGAGCCAGGACATCAACCGCGGTGTGGAGCGCGAGGACCTCGAGAACCAGGGCGCCGGCGACCAGGGCATGATGTTCGGATACGCCGTTCGCGAGACCGAGAGCCTGATGCCTTTCTCCATCGAGCTCAGCCACAAGCTCCTCATCGAGCTTGCAGCCATCCGCCGCGAGGGCAAGGTAATGACCTACCTCCGTCCAGACTCAAACTCTCAGGTAACAATCGAGTACGACGACAACAACCAGCCTGCCCGTATCGACACCATCGTGGTATCTACCCAGCACGACGATTTCATAAAGCCAGCTGATGGCACAGAATCTGCCCAGCTCGCCGCCGACAAGCAGATGGTCGGCAAGATTACCGAGGATGTCAAGAATATCCTTATCCCAAGACTCATCGCCACACTCTCCGACAGGGAGAAGGCTCTCTTCAATACTGAGTACAAGCTTTTCGTGAATCCAACTGGCAAGTTCGTAATCGGTGGTCCTCATGGCGACACCGGTCTTACCGGCCGCAAGATCATTGTTGATACCTACGGCGGCAAGGGCGCACACGGCGGTGGAGCATTCTCCGGCAAGGATCCATCAAAGGTGGACCGCTCGGCAGCATACGCCACACGCCACATCGCCAAGAACCTGGTTGCGGCCGGCGTTTGCGACGAGGTTCTCGTTCAGGTGGCCTACGCTATCGGCGTTGCCCAGCCAGTGGGCGTTTACGTAAACACCTACGGCACAGCCAAGGTTAAGGTTTCTGACGGCGAGATTGCCAAGAAGATCGCTAAGGTATTCGACCTCCGTCCAGCCGCCATCATCAAGCGTCTAAAGCTCAAGAACCCAATCTTCCAGGCCACAGCAGCCTACGGTCACTTTGGCCGCGCTCCTTACACCGAGAACGTTGAGGTAATCGAGAACGGACAGAAGGTAACCAAGGCCGTTGAGTTCTTCACATGGGAGAAGCTCGACTACGTGGATCAGATTAAGAAGGAGTTCGGATTGTAATTTCCGGACATCACCTTATAACAAATAGAAAACGGATTGTCGCAATAATGTGGCAATCCGTTTTTTTGTTTTATAATCTCACAAAATCCCAAAAATTGTTTGGAGTAATTGTTTCGAATGAGCTGTTGGGATAATTTTTGTTGAAATCTTCGGGCATTTTTGCTACTTTGCCTTCCTTGATTTTGAATTCAAAGGTTTTGATTTCACCGTCAACTTCCTCTACTAGATCAATTTCTTTCATTTGAGTAGTCCTCCAGAAATAGAGCTGTGCGTAGTTCTGCAGGTAGAAGTTTCTCTTCATGCGCTCCGAAATCATTAGGTTTTCCCAAAGCGCTCCTTTGTCGTTTCGGTTTTCGAGTGTGGCGAAGTTAGAGATTACGGCGTTTCTTATGCCATTATCCCAGAAGTAGATTTTTTTGCCTTTCTTTATCTCGTTACGCATATTACGTGAAAATGAGTCGAGCCTGAATATTACGAAACATTTTTCCAAGAGGTTTATGTAATTTTCCACTGTTTCCTTGTCGATACCTATCAGGTTGCTGAGCTCGTTGTAAGAAACCTCGCTTCCCACCTGTAGCGCCAAAGCCTTGACGAGTTTTTGCAGAACTTCGGGTTTCTTTATACCTTTATATGAAAGTAAGTCTTTGTATAGGTAATTGTTTGCGAGCGACATCAAAGTTCTTTTGGCATCGCCGATGAATGTAACTACCTCTGGGTATGTTCCGTAAATCATTCTTGTCTCAATTAGCCGTTGCTCGTCTTTCTCTGAAGTATCATTAGCAAGTTCCGACATTGCTAATGGGAACAGTTTGTATTCCAGGAGTCGCCCAGTAGCGGGTTCGTCTATTGTGTTGGATAGTTCGAAAGATGATGAACCTGATACAATTATCTTTGTGTCAAGTTTCATATCGCCCAGCATCTTTAGCGTAAGTCCAATGTTCTGCACTCTCTGCGCCTCGTCGATGAAGACGAAATCGTATGGCGATACCAATGCGCGCAATTCTGTCGTGGTTTTGTTTTCCAGCATTGCTTTGTCATCATAATCGTCGCAATTTAGCAACAAGGTTTTGCCTTCTTGAGGGAGGTTGTTTACCATTGTTGTTTTGCCAACTTGACGGGCTCCCATTACTACTATGATTTTCTTGCGGTCAAAATCGTTTTTTATTTGATTCTCTATATATCTTACTATCATAATTGCTCTCTTTTTTTTCTTCCCAAAAGTATCATTTATATATTTAATTGCCAAATTAATTTTGTCATTTTCGCTTGAAACCGCCAAATTTATATGTAATTCTTCGCTTGAAACCGCCAAATTCCTATGAAATTTTGCGGTTGAAACCGCCAAATTTAGTTAAAAAATATTAAAATAATTATAAATCAATGAATTAGCCTTAAGATATCTTTGTTGTTCTTTTTTTGTAAAAATATTTTTATTTTAATTTTTAGATACACAATTTCTTAATATTTA
>JAZUEG010000279.1:0-8007 GCA_045640025.1 Bacteroidales bacterium | reverse complement strand
TCCTTGTAGAAGCTGTAACCGCCTGCTGTGTTGGATATTAGCGAAAAAAAGTCCTCGTTGCCAAGGTAATTGATCCAAGGCCACGGAGTAGCAGGGTTTGTAATCACAAATTCCCTGTTTTGGTCATCAAAATGTCCGAATTCCATAATGATTTTTAATGTAATTAAATGTGTATAAATCTATTTTTTGTATTTGGGCTCAAAGATGAATGTTTTTTTTGGAATCAGCAAATAAAAAACGAAAAAGATTCAAAAAAAATATTGATTTCAGTTTATTGTAGAATGTATCAGCTGATAATCAAAAATAAAATTGTATCTTTGCAGAAAATATTTACACACAAAAACAATGAACAGTTTCGCAGTAATAGCGCGCTATCTGGCGCCATTCAAGAAATACGCGATCCTAAATGTGATACTCAACACATTGGGAACGGTTTTCTCGCTTTTCAGCTTTACGATGTTTATCCCGTTTCTCGACATGCTGTTTGGCAGCAACGAGGTAATGACCGACCCCGGCGAGTTTCAGTGGAACTACCGCAGTTTCATGGACCATTTCGAATACCATGTATACTGCATCACCGAGAGCCACGGCAAATTCCAGGCCCTGCTGTTTCTGGGCGGCGCGGTGCTCGTGGGCGCGTTTTTCAGGAATTTCTTCTCGTACATGGGCAGCTTTTTCATGGCGCCCATCAGCAACGGATCTGTAATGAATTTTCAGCGGAGAATCTACAACAAAATTCTTGACCTTCCGCTGCGATACTTCTCCGACAGCCGCAAGGGCGATATCCTCAGCCGTTTTACATCCGATGTGCAGGAGATAAGGGCCAGCATATCAGGCAGTCTCGATATGCTCTTCAAGGACCCGATACAGATTATCATCTTCCTGAGCTACATGATATATACAAGCTGGGAGCTCACAATTTTTGTATTTGTGGTGCTGCCGGCCATAGCCATCCTGATAGGCAAAATCGGAAAGAGCCTCAAGGGATCGTCGAAACTCGGACAGCAGGCCGCAGCTGAAATGCTTACCATCATGGAGGAGACTCTCGGCGGACTAAGGATAATAAAGGCTTTTGTGGCCGAGGACAAGATGAAACAGCGTTTCGAGAAAATCAACCACAAGGTATACAGCCTTCAGAACAAGGTTCAGAGAAAACACTCATTGTCGTCGCCGATGAGCGAATTCCTTGGCATAGCGGTATTTACATTTGTATTGGTGGTGGGCGGATACCTGATTCTCGAGAAGGGCGACACCACATTCACCGCATCAGAATTCATAGCATACCTTACAGTATTCTCTCAGATACTGAACCCGGCCAAGGACCTCGCGCGCACTTTCAACACCATACAGAAGGGTATGGCATCGCTGGAGCGCGTAAACGCCATACTTGACGAGGAGATGAACGTGCCTGAGATAGCCGAGCCGGTAAAAATCAGCGACTTCCAGCACAGCATCGAGTTCAAGAACGTTTCTTTCAAGTACGCCGAAAAATACGTGCTCCGCAACATAAACCTCACCATCGAGAAAGGCAAGACTGTGGCACTGGTAGGTCAGTCGGGCTCCGGCAAATCCACCCTTGTGGATCTTCTGCCGCGATTCTGGGACATAGAGGAGGGCGAAATCCTGATAGACGGCATCAACGTGAAGGACTACAAGGTTTCTGACCTCCGCGCGCTGATGGGCAACGTAAACCAGGAATCGATACTATTCAACGACACCATCCGCAACAATATAGCATTTGGTGTGCCATCAGCTGAAGACAAAGAAATAGAAGCCGCCGCCAAGGTGGCCAACGCCGTGGACTTCATCAAGGAGAAGGAAGAGGGCTACGAGAGCATGGTGGGCGACCGCGGATGCAAGCTCTCAGGCGGACAGAGGCAGCGAATATCCATAGCCCGCGCCGTGCTCAAGAATCCTCCGATTCTGATACTCGACGAGGCCACATCGGCCCTCGATACCGAGAGCGAGCGTTTGGTACAGGATGCACTCGTAAACCTGATGAAAAACCGCACATCAATAGTGATAGCCCACCGCCTGAGCACCATAAAGAACGCCGACGAGATCTGCGTACTGAACGACGGAAAGATTGTGGAGCGCGGCCGCCACGACGAGCTGATAGCGCAGAACGGAGCCTACAAGCGCCTCTGCGACCTTCAGATGTTCTAATAAGTAGTTAGTAGATAGTAGTTAGTAGTTAGTAGTTAGTGCACCCATACGGAAACTACCAACTACCAACTACTAACTACTATCTACTAACTACTAACTACCAACTACTAACTACTAACTACTATCAGACAGTTTATCAGATATTGTTTTGAGGAGAAGCCGCTGCTCTTCTGCATTTGGGCGGGATTTCTTTTCCGGATGGTGGCCGTGCTCTTCGCGCAGGGCATATCGTTCGGGTTCGACCACTATGTATATGTGGAGAACGCCCAGCACCTCGTAAACGGTACCTGCAACATTCAGCAGATAGTGGAGGACAACAGCGGACATGGTTTCGTATCGCACGGCCACAGCATCATATATATCTTCATCAATACGGCCATAATATACGCCTGCGAGTTCATGGGCCTGTTCGACCCTCAGAGCAAGATGTTCATAATGAGGCTTTTGTGCGGACTAATGTCGATACTTACCATCTATTACTGCTACCGCATCACCTACCGCCTGGCCAACCGCAAGGCCGCCCTCGCCATAGGCATACTCACATCCATGCTGTGGTTTATGCCATATATCTGCGTGAATACCCTGCCGGAGAATGTGGCATCTGTACTGCTATTGGCCGCAGTGTACCGTCTGGCCAAAACCCGGAAACGGACCTACAAATTCTCCGACGACATCTTCACGGGATTCCTTCTGGGAGTGTCGGTGTCGTTCTGCTACAACCTGATATTCCTGATAATAGGCGCCGCCATCAGCTACACCATAAAATCAGAAATCAAGCGCGGCCTGCTCATGATATTCGGAGCCCTGATATCGATGCTGGCTCTCGAGGGCCTCGTGGATACCATAGCGCTCAATTCGCCATTCTACGTGCTCAGCGAATACATACAGAACATAATATCTGGCAGCAACGCCACCACGGGTCCCAAGTCGGTGTATATGTATATCTCGATATTAGCCATGGTGATACCCCTGCCGTGGGGGCTGGCCGCACTTTTCGGCTACGTGAAATCGTGGAGGCACTGCTTCATACTGTTTTTTCCCACCACATTCTACCTCGTGGTATCGTATCTGCTGCCCAACAAGGAAGAGAAATTCATGCTCTCGATACTTCCCATATTCCTGATACTCTGCGTGTCGGGATGGTTCAGGTATCAGGCCGAATCGAGATTCTGGATTACACGTCCGCGGCTCAGGAAATGGATCATAGTATTGTTTTTTGCAGCTAATATGCCCATGCTTCTGCTTGCCTCCACAGCCTACACGCGCAAGCCTCAGATGGAAAGCATGATTTACCTATCGAAATACAGGTCAGACATCACATCGATACTCATAGACGACAGCGGAAACCACGAGAGTAAATCCCTGCCGCAGTATTACCTGGGCAAGGACGTGGAGATATACATCCTGAACAAGCAGGACTCCGCGCCCGACAGATCGATATATTACTCGTCGGTGCAGAGCTACGAGAACTCCCACGAGCGCAACATATTCACTGAGCGCTATTTCCTGAACCCGACACTGCGCGACCTTCCGCAATACGTAATCTTCTACGGCGACTACGATATGCCCATGCGCCTGGCCAGGATGAGGGAGGTTTTTCCACAGCTGACATACGAGACGTCATTCAGCCCGTCATTAGCTGATATAATAATAGAGATGGTAAATCCCAAAAACAACAACATGAACCTGCATGTATACAGGACCGCGCAATAGAGCAATCAGCGCCAAGTAATAATTTGTCGAATTCACGTTCAATTATTACTTGGCGCTGTCATTTTTAATTTATTGTCTGCAAAGGCGGATGCCAACCGAAAACTGAAGATGGCTGTACTTGTACTTGACTCCTCTCTCTTCCCATTTTTTAGGCAGCATATATCCAAGTCCGAAATACATCCTACCTACTGAAATGCCAATCTCAGGGTTGATTCCGAAATAACGCTTCTCTGTAGAGAACACGCAATCGCCCACAAACCCAAAGTTTCCTGCATTATAAGCATTGATATCCAAAACAGAATTTGACCTCACATCAGCCATTCCAGCAAGAACAGAAATATATGGATGTACTCTCGCATCAGAAAAATCGTAGCGGAATTTTGCTCCAGTCAGAAAAAACTTTGCCACATCAGGCGCAGGTTCGGTATATACAAAATCTGGATTTGTAGCCCAGAAGAAGACTCCATTCTGCGACACACCAAAATTCAGCTTGCCACCGCAAAACTGTGGAGAATACATAATATCAATCGTGTTGCAAAGACCTCCATAATGGTTGTTTGAGAAACCGCTGGACATATTCTGATTCCATCCAGCCTGAAGATTTACCGAAAACTGGGCAATGGCATCCATCGAAATGCACATTACCAACAATGCTACAATTGTGATAATTCTTTTCATGCTACTTTGTATTAAACGTTGATAATAATTGAATTGTTTGTAGATAATTTATTTAGTTTCACATTATATTTATGATGCAAAGATAAATATAAATTTCTGTTCATATATGTTTTTTCAGACTTTTTTAACATAATTACAATTTTACCCTTTTATTTTTCGGTGAACGGGGAAAAATATGCCTTCACCGAAAAATAAAAGGGTGTTTTTGGGGATTTCACGCCCCTAAGCAAACCTTTTTATACAAAAAGTTTTTCGACTGTACTCGAAAAACCTCCTAAAATTCCGGAATTTTTCGACTCGACTCGAAAAACTCCGGAAAAATGGAAAGTTTTTCGACTGGAGTCGAAAAAAAAGTATAATTTCTCTGGTGTCACTACAAGTATCTACAAGCTCATTTTACCCTTTTATTTTTCGGTGAACGGGCAAAAATATGCTTTCACCGAAAAATAAAAGGGTGTTTTTTGATTAAAAAGCAAACAATTCTTCCAAAGTTACCACATTGGTGAATGCTCCGCTATATTCATTGTAGGCAAGGCCGAATGTTGTGATTAATGTGCTGTGTATTATGGTTTTGGGAGACAGCTTTTTCATCAGAGTATTCATCCTATGGGCGATTTTTCTGTCGTATGCCTTATCTACCGAGAAATCTACGCTGAAAAACTTCATCTCGCACATATTTATCACATTGTCGTTTCTATGTATCAGCAAATCGAGCTGAAGGACTTCCTCGTTGCCGTCGCCCTCCAGCGCCCAGGATGATTGATTTGTGGTGACTCCTACGATTCCAAGCGCCGTCTTTATCTGGCGGATATGTCGGAAACAGACTTCCTCAAAGGCGATTCCCCGCCAGCTTACCACGCTTTGCGACGTGTGGTTGTTGGTCCAGAATTCGGGATCCATTGCGTGCTGATTGCTGACGTATTTCTGGTAGAATATGCAAAACGGGTCTATCAATTTGTAGTGGACGTTTCGCTTGCTCTCGCCAAATGGCACATACTCCACAATGAAATCGCTGGCAATGAGAGATTTGAGCTTGTCGGAAAAACTGCCGCTGTCATCTATTTTCAAGTGATTGAGAATCTCCCTGCGGGTATATCCCGAATGTCGCCTGCCGAGAAAATTCACAATCGATTTCATCTCGTCGGGATTCGTGAAAACCGAATTGAAAAGTCTGTCGTATTCGTCGCGGAGTTTGGGCTGCTCAGCGAAAAACAGCTTGTCGATATTCTGAGGCAGACTCTTGTCCCTGTCGAAATATCCAAGATAATATGGGATTCCGCCCAATATCATATAACTCTGCGCTATGTCGTATCTTGAGATTCGTATTTTCCGGCTTTGAAAAAACTGCTCACACTCGTTCAGCGAGAATGGTGACAGTTTCACCTCGTAAGTTGTTCGTCCATAGAGACCTCCGTGGTTGTTGATAAGCTTGTCGTGAATCCAGGAATTGGCACTGCCGCAAACCACCACCATAATATTGTCCCTGTGACAGGCCCAGGTATTCCAGAAGCCCTCAAACGCTGTCAAGAATCCCGAGCGCGGAGTATCGAGCCACGGAAGCTCGTCAAGGAATATCACCTGACGTCCGCCTTTGTAGGTAGTCTGAAGGTGCATTTCGAGCATATAGAACGCCTCAAGCCACGACGTGGGCACGTGGCTTTTCTTCATTCCGTGTAGAAGCAGGGAATGATAGAAATGCTTCAGTTGCTCCGTCATCAGATTGTTCTTGCCTGATTCGTCAACGGGAGACAAACCAGCGTGTCGGAATGTGATTTTTCCCTTCAGCGCCTCGTCCACCAAAAACGTCTTGCCGACCCTGCGCCTTCCGTATATAGCCACAAGCTCGGCTTTATCGCTATCATACAGTTGGTTGAGCTCGTTTATCTCTTTCGTGCGTCCTATTATCTTGGCCATATTTTATGCTTTTATTTTTCGGCGAAGATACAAAAATATCCATTCACCGAAAAATAAAAGCATATTTTTTTTTGAATTTTACCCTTTTATTTTTCGGTGAACGGGTAAAAATATGCCTTCACCGAAAAATAAAAGGGTGTTTTTTGATTATTTATTGGCGCTAAGTACCCTTTTTTATATAGATAGCGCCAAGTAATAATAATTATTCCGTGGCGCTATCTATATTTTTTTTACCACTTAGCGCCAACAAATAATGATTATTCCATGGCGCTATCTATGTTTTTTTTACCACTTAGCGCCAATAAATAATTAAAAATACTTGGCGCTAAATGGAGATATTTTCAAAAAGTTGCGGAATGGAATAATCAAAAGTTGCGGAATGAATCAGCAAAAAGTTGCGGAATGAATTAACAAAAAGTTGCGGAATATTTTTGCTTTTGCAATTGTTTTTGTAGTTTTGCAACTGAAAACTAATCGTTTATATTATGAAAAAATACAAGCATAGAATAGCCGACTATTTATTAATGCGCAAGTTGCAAGGCAAGGGCGCTGTATTGGTGCAAGGCCCCAAATGGTGTGGAAAAACTACTACAGCCAAACAGATTGCCGCCAGCCTGCTGGACCTTGGTGACACATCGGTTCTGAATAACAGTTTGGAAACTCTACACATCCTTCCTAAAAAATTGCTGGAAGGAGCAACTCCACGACTGATTGACGAATGGCAAACCATTCCAGAATTATGGGATATGATCCGTTCAGAAGTTGACAGACGTGGCGAGGTAGGCCAATTTGTCCTCACAGGAAGCAGTATGCCCATAGATGAGGGCAAACGCCTCCATAGCGGAAACGGACGATACGGATGGATTAATATGCGGCCAATGAGCCTCTGGGAATCTGGCGAGAGTACGGGAAGCATCAGCCTTGGTAATATATTTGACGGAGCGGATATCGAGCCTCAAGAAAACAAACTTTCCATTAACGACATCGCATTCCTGCTATGCAGAGGAGGCTGGCCTCAGGCTACGTTTATGGAAGGCGGCATTGCATTGGATCAAGCCCGCGACTATTATGAAGCGATATACAAGATAGACATACACAGAATAGACAATGTGCGCAGAAGCAGTGAGCGAACACGCTTGCTTATGAGGTCGTATGCAAGAAACTCAGGCTCAGCCATTCCATTCAGTAAAATGAGCGCCGACATCAAGGAAAACGACAACGCGGATATTTCATACGAGACAATATCCGATTACGTAGACGCTCTAAAAAAACTATTCGTTATAGAGGATATGCCTGCTTGGAATCCCAACCTTAGAAGCAAGGCTGCAATACAGTCGTCAGACACAAGATATTTTATTGATCCAAGTATAGCAACCTCGGCCCTATCGGTTGGTCCAGAGGATCTTGTCAATGACATACGAACTTTTGGCTTGCTATTCGAATCGATGGCAGTAAGAGATCTCAGGGTTTATGCAGACGCATTAAATGGCGAAGTCTTCCATTTCAGGGACTCTTCCGGACTGGAGTGCGACGCCG
>JAZUEG010000278.1:0-2496 GCA_045640025.1 Bacteroidales bacterium | reverse complement strand
GGCTCTTAACCTCTAAAAAGGAGTTTTCGAAGGAAACTACGTCTCTTAAAAAGAAAAAAAACTCTTATTTCTCTTAACCTCTTAGAGAATAATTGCAGATTTTTTTAGAGATCATCGTCCATTTCGAGACTCATGATACTGCTGCCGCCGGATGTGCAGATGATGTCAGACTGGTCCACCAAGACAATCTCAAGCTCTGCGGGCTTGTAGACCTTCTTCTCTTCTACTTGTTTTGTCATAAATTTGTGTGTTTAAATTAATAATTAAAGTAAATTTTCAGCGACAAAACTAAAAAAAAAAATGACTTAGAAAAACCAAGAGTGTTAATTTAACAAGAAATAACAAAAAAGACGGGAAAAATTTGTAGAGACGCGGCCTTGCCACGTCTCGAATAACAAAAAAGAGACGCGGCCTTGCCACGTCTCTACAGAGGGAATATCTAATAAAGTTGTTCGGAATTCATTTTGGCGTTCTTGTATACAGAATCGCGGTCGCGCCGCAGGAGCTCCTGCTCGGTAGTTGTTAATGTGCTGGTGCGCTGCTTGATGAGCGAGTTTACCGATGTCTCCATCTTATCGAGCTGATACTTGGCATTGCGCACGCCGCTCTCCAGGCGCAGACGAATCTCCTCAAGGTTCACCTTGTCTTCCTGAAGCAGCGCCACCATCATCCCAAGCTCTATGGTGCTGTTGCGGAGCTTGGCCAATTCCAGTATCAGGTCCTGAAGCCTCTTCTCGAGGTTGGAATTAGATATGCTCTGGATATAATAATTCTGCTTCGACTTCTCGAGCTCGGCCTCGCCATACTCTATGGCCCTGTTGCGCTGATATAAAAAATAGAAAGCCATGCCTGCCGACATCATCAGCAGCAATGCTATGGCTATTACGGCCACCAGCGACCACACCTTGGCCTTCCGCGACATCTTCTGATACCGCCTGTCCATGGCCTCCGAAATTGTATATATAGTATCCATCTTCAAGTATTTTATTGTTAATCAAAATCTTACAAACTCATCCGGCACAAAATCCTCCAGACCGAACTGCATGGCCGCCGCGTGAGAGAAATGCCACCATTCGGTACGTATCATGTTGAACCTGTGCCGCCTCATCAGATCGAAGAGCAGTTGCCTGTTTCTCAGCACGGTATCTGGCAGATTGGTATTGGATGTATAAGCCTCGGCACCGCAAAAATCATAGTCGGTGCCCATGTCGAGCACACTGCCGTCAGGAGTGGCGAGAGTCAGGTCCACGGCTCCTCCCCTGTTGTGGATGCTTCCCTTGCCGGGCGGCGACAGGAAATTGGGATTGGGACACACCTCCCACATCACATACTGCATCTTGCGCGGGCGGTATCCGTCATACATCCTTATCATCAGGCCATCAGCTGATACAATATCACGGGCGGCGCCTATGAGGTCGCGGGCCGGTGCATAGCGCAGATAGCAGATAGGCGCATCGTATAGCACCTTGTGGGTAAAATTATTGTCGGTGGCGTACCTTATCTCAAACTGGAAAAGGTCGGGGAAATTCCTGAGATTCAGGAAGTCGCTATCCAGTCCGTCGTACCTTGCATCCAATCCTATGGCCGGCACAGCTATATCGTGGCCGTTGATGTAGAGCGAGGCCTGCTGGCTGGATATTCCGTCGGGAGCCAGCTGAAGGTCCAGCATCAGCCGGCCGTCGGCGTTCTCGCTGATTAGTCCGTGGGACAGATTGCCGTCCACAAGCACCGACATTATGCCGGAACCAAAAATTTTGAAAGTGCATTTAGCTGATGGCGAGGCATATACCAGCTTGCGGTTCAGCAGATGGCCGTCCAGCTTGCTCGCATACTGTGTGGTAAGCTTGGAGCTGATACAATGATCATCAATATCGCCGGATATGCCGAACATCGTGGTGTCGTTGATCCTGCGGCCGTCCTTGTAGAATTCCATACCGCTGAATGCCACCCTCTTGTGCTGTTCCATGGATTCCAGCTCTATCAGATATGGCAGACTGTCGCGGTAAAACTCGCGGCGCTCCATATCGCCGCCGGTGTATTCCACCATGATATCGAGAGTGCTGAGCTCATGGACATCCGGCTTTATGGAAATGCCGTTGTTGGTGCACCGGCGGCCGTTGCTGAATGTGTGGAGGCTGTAATCGGTGCTGTATCCGCGACGGCGCACAGGAATCAGCCTCACCGAATCTACAGACAGAGGTGTATCGAGCCTGAAATGGTAGACCATCATATCCTCGGGCAGGAATGCGCTCACCTCCGAATCATCGAACATTCGGGCCACATTGTGGAAGTCGCGCCCCTCGCATAGCCACAGCTTCATACTTGTGGGCGCGGGAGTATCCTGAGTTTCTGCCTTGGGATGCGCACACGAGGCCATAGCCGCAATGGCGAGCAGATACGCGGCTGATGTAATCTTCATCTATATCTACACAAAAAAACACAAGCCCCGCAATACTTGCTTGCAGGGCTTGCTATAAACAAATACATAAAAATTTT
>JAZUEG010000277.1:0-14822 GCA_045640025.1 Bacteroidales bacterium | reverse complement strand
GTAAAGGCTTCCAGCCTTCGCACTGCCTGGAAGGCAGCACAAATAGTAACCGGGGGCATCGCCTCCGGAAAATAAAAAAGACATATTAATTCATAATAATTTCCACCACATTCTCCACGTGGATAGTATGCGGAAACATATCAACGGGCTGTACGCATTGTATCTGGAACCCGTTGTCGGTGAGATATTTGAGATCGCGGGCCAGTGATGCGGCGTCGCAGGATACGTAAACCATCCGCCGTGGTTTCATCTTAATAATTGTATCGAGCACCGACTTGTCGCAGCCCTTGCGCGGAGGGTCCACTACCACGATATCAGCTGAAATACCCTTACTATCAACAAGATTTGGGATTACGTCCTCGGCCTTGCCGGTTATGAATTCCACATTATCAATATTATTGAATCTGGCGTTTTCGCGTGCGTCCATCACCGCGCTCTCCACGCTCTCCACGCCGTAAACCTTCCTGGCGTTCCTTGCGAGGAATAGCGAGATGGTTCCCACACCGCAGTAGATATCGAAAACGGTCTCATTGCCGGTAAGGTGGCACATATCAAGTGCCTGAGTGTAAAGGCGTTTGGTCTGGATGCCGTTTACCTGATAGAACGACATCGGCGATATCTTGAACCTGATGTCGCCAATCTTGTCGGTGATGTAGCCGTTGCCGTATAGGCTTATCAGCTGCCTGCCCTTTATGGAGTTGGTGATTTCGGTGTTTACATTCAGGGTAATGGAGCGGATGCCGGGCAGGGCGTTTACGAGATTTTCCACAAGCTCTGCGGAGTGCGGAATCTCCTCGCCATTAGCTACTATGCATACCATAATCTGACCGTTCACAAACGATTTGCGGATAATCACATGGCGCACCAGGCCCTGATGTGTGGCCTCGTTGTATGGCTCTATCGAAAATTTCTGGAGATGGGCTATTATTATGCGGAGGATTTTCTCGTTTTCGGGCGCGCCTATCTTGCAGTCGTAGTTCTCGATGATATTGTGGCTGCGGCGGGCAAAGAATCCTGCAACTATCTTACCCTCAGCGTTTTTGGCTATGGGATATATGGCCTTGTTGCGGAAACCGAAAGTCTGGTTGCATCCGAGTGTAGGCTGTATGTTATCAGCTGATAGCGAAAATTTCTGGAAACAATCCTTTACACGGCGCCTCTTGAGCTGGAGCTGGGCGTCGTAGCGCATTTCCTGAATCTGACAGCCTCCGCACTGCAATACCTGGGGGCATTTGGCCTTGGTGCGGTACTGCGACTGCCTTACCACGTCCACGAGCTGAGCGTGGGCGTAGGATTTGGCCTCGTCGATTATGGTGGCCTGCACCATATCGCCGGGCAGGGCGTTGTTTACGTAGATTTTCTTGCCATTGAGGCTGGCTATGCCGTCGCCATCGGCGCCGATGGATTGTATGGTTAGGGTGAGTGCCGTAGGATGAGTCTGCTGACCACTGTGTGCCGTAGGATGAGTCTGCTCACGCAGACGTAATCCTACGGTTATAGATGCTTTGTCCCCGTTGGGGACAGGAGTTTTCTGAGCCATTGTTAATTGTTAATTGTTAATTGTTAATTGTTAATTATTAATTGTTAATCATCAACTCTGCCTATATTCCGTTCTTGTTTCGAGGGAGCGGGCGAGGGTGAGCTCGTCGGTGTATTCGAGGTCGCCGCCGAAGGCCACTCCGCGGGCTATCTGGCTGATTTTGGCCACCTTGTCGCGGAGAAGGCGGCTGAGGTAGAAGCAGGTGGTATCGCCTTCCATATTAGCTGACAGGGCAAAAACTATCTCGTCGGCGCCGGTGCTGTCTATGCGCGCCATCAGCTGCTCTATGTTCAGGTCGCCGGGGCCTATGCCGTCTATGGGCGATATCAGGCCGCCCAGAATATGGTAAGTGCCGCGGTAAGTGCCGGTCTGCTCTATGGCGATTACGTCGCGCACGTTTTCCACAATGCAGATAAGCCTCTGGTTGCGCTTGGGATTTCCGCAGATGGTGCAGGTCTCCTCGTCGGAGAGGTTTCCGCAGATACGGCAGCTCCTGATGTTGGATTTCAGCCTTATTAGCGAGTTGGCGAAATTGTTTACCGTATTCTCGTCGCGCTTTATGAGGTCGAGAATCAGCCTGAGAGCCGTTTTCTTGCCGATGCCGGGCAGCCGCGAAAACTGGTCAACGGCTTCCTGCAGAAATTTCGAAGGTATGTATTCCATCTCGGAGTCCTATTTCAGCTGATTTGTAGAAAAGATACATTGTAATGGCTATCACGCAGTGCGATATGTCGTTGTGATTGAACCACGGAGAATATTCCACGAGGATTTTCTGCAAGGCCATGGCGGCTATCGCAATTATCATTACGTAAGATCCAATTATAAGCGGTCTGGCCTCGGGATTTTGGTTGCGGCGGTAGATGGCAGTCATCTGCGGAAGCTCTATTATATATAGTGCGAAACCTATGTGCGCGGCGGCCACGGCGTAGTTCAGCAGCCATAGCAGCAGCAGGGTCACTATTGCTGATTCTATCATCACTATCTTCATATACAGCCCGCGCTTGTATTCAGGGTTCAGGGAGCTGATACGGTTCACCATAGATACCTCAAATAGTGTTACCGACGCGATATTTAGAATCCAGTTGGGCAGGTCGTGTAGATGGTAGGCCAGCTTGTCGGCCCAGCAGAGCGCCTTGATCTGCTCCTTGGGGAGAATGTCCACCATTGTATACGAGAATGCGTGGGTCATCAGGCCGGCGAAGAAACAGCCCAATCCCATTATCAGGAAAAAATATGGGTAGTAGCACATATACCCGCCATTAGCTATGGAGATACGGCGCAGACGCACAAACGCCAGCACACAAACGGCGGTCACTATAAAATCTGTGAACGCCGTCATGGGCTCCATTACGGTGAGGCCGCCTATCAGAATTTGGTTTTCCATTTACTTTTGATTTTTCGGCAAAGGTAAACAAAAAACGCCAAAGCTAAAAATTATTTTTGAGCATAGTGGCGAAAACGTGCACATCGTCGGTCTGCTCGTTGTCGCCCCTCCAGTTCAGGAAATTGTCGGTGAAAATCTTCTGCTGTTCGCTGAGCGGTAGATGGCAAACCTGGAAAATAGTCCGCTCGAAAGCCGGAGTATTGTATTTCTTGCCCACAGGCCCGCCAAACTGGTCCACATATCCGTCGGAGCTGGTGTATACAATATCGCCGTCGCTCACATTGAAGAAAATATCCGTGAAAGGCATGTGGTCCTTCGGGTGGCCGCCCACGGGGAAACGGTTTGGCTTCAGCTTGATGAGGTAAGCCGTTTTGTCGTCGTTCTGGATAATCGGGCAGCTGTATTGCGCGGCGCGGCGGATGGTGTCGTCGTCGGGAGTGCCGAACCTCAGCAGATACGCAATAGAGTATCCTGCGGCGTAGTTGAGCACCATCTTCTCGCGGTCGAAAACAAAGAGGCTTGCATCCATGCCGTCCTGCGAGTCGAGAGTGCGTCCCCTCTGATGCAGGAGCTTGATATTGCGCTCTCGGAGCTTGTTGAGTATATTAGCTGATGTGATATCATCCACATCCTGCAATACGTTGTTGAGCATCACCTGCTCTATCATGCTCATGAAACCGCCCGGAATGCCGTGGCCCGTGCAGTCGGCCAGCGAGAAGAGGGTCTTGTTGTCCTTGTAGGCCACCCAGTGGAAATCGCCGCTCACTATGTTCTTGGGGAAATTCACCACAAAATAGTCGCCGAGCACATAGTCCACAAACATCTTGGGCGCCTGTATAGCGTCCTGAATCTTTCGCGCGTATTCCAGCGACTCGTTTATTTCCTTGTTCTGAACCGCGATGCGCTCCTGTGCGTGCTTCAGGTCGGTGATATCGGAGCATACGGCTATAAACATGGCAATATCGCCGTTGCTGTCGAGCGATGGCGAGAGCGTGGTCTGAATCCAGATCTCGTCGCCGCGCTTGTTGCGGGTCTTCGACGAATAAGTGACCGGCTCCTTGGTGCGGCGGATGGTATCCATCACCTCCTCTATCTGGGTATTGCTGGAAGCCTTTATTATACTGCTGTCGTTCTTATTGAGATAGTCGTTGATGTCGTAGCCCGAGTGACGGGTGAAGGCCTCGTTAAGCCAGATGATGTTTCCCTCGGGGTCGGTCAGGAAGATGGAATTGTCGGTCTGACGGGCCACGAGAGAGAGTTTCTCCAGTTCGGCGTTCTGCTTGGCCAGCACCTCCTTCTGCTGATTGAGCTCCTCCTTCTGCTCGCGGAGCTGGCGGTTTTTGCGCCGTTTCTTTATGAACAGCACAGTTACCACCACGGCCGAGCAGAGCATCACGAATGCAATGCCGTATGCCAGATACATTACCACGCGTCCCTGTCGGAGGAGTTCTGCATTCTGCCGGCGCTCTCTCATCAGGGTGTTATCGAGCTCCGATGCGGTTATGAATCTGTTGTTTTGGGCTTCGTTGAGTATGGTATAGTTCAGGAAAGCTATCGACTCGTATTTAGCAGACTGTTCCCACTGTTTCTTGTGGGCATTTATGGTGGCGAGCTCCTTGGCCGATGGCACTATCAGCTTGGGATAATGGCGTATGCGCGCGGCCCTGAAAGCCTTGGTGTAATAATATTCGGCCGAGTCGGTGGCCTTCTCGCTCTTGTAATAGTCGCCCAGAGTCATGTAAGATTCGGCCAGGTCCACGAGGTTGCCCAACCTCAGGCGTATAGCCAATGCCTTCCGCATATACGGAATGCCCTCGTCGGGATTCACCTGATGGCATAGAGTAACGCCCATACCGTTGTAAGCCTTGGCCAGGAAATAATCGTTGTCGATCCCGAAATCGCGTATCAGCTCTATAGTCTTGTCGTATTCGCAATACGATAGAGAATACTGGCGTGGCGAAGTCTTGCGGTAATAATCGCCCATTACGAGGTGACACTTGGCCTCCAGCTCGTGGAAACCCTCGCGCTCACATATCTGTAGAGAATAATAAGTGTATATCTTGGCATTCTCGTAGTCGTTGGTCTCCATGTATACGAGCGCGGCGCGGTAATAAGCCTCGCTGTGCAGTCTGGGATTTCGGATTATCTCGTCTACGATGTATACCGCCTTCAGGATATACTTGATGCAGATTTTGTAGTCGCCGTAGGTTCCGAACGATACACCCATGTTCAGGTAGAGGATGCAGAGCTCATCGTAGCAGCCGCGCTCATCGAGAAACCTCTCGGCATCGGCGTATTCCGAGAATACGGTCTTTATGTCCTTGCCTTCCCACGCCATCTGCGCCGATAGGATTTTTGACTGGAGATATGCACGAGGATCGGCGGTTCTGGCCGCAATGTACTCAATGCGCTGCAGACAGCGTGTCATTCCGCTGGTATAGCCAAAACTTTTCGACAACGAGAAAAGCCTTGTAAGCGAGCCAATTACACTCAGGCCATCGTTTTGCGACAATTTTGAGATAAGATGTATAATCTGGTCTACAGCCGCGGCTGTATCTATATTGGATTGCGGAGAGGTAATGCTGTCATAGATTCTCACCTCCTCGGCAACACGCTCGTCATCAAACACATACATCAGCTGAGCTGATACATTGTGTATGCCGAGCGCCACAAAGGTGACAACTAAAACAAATATTTTGGAAATGATGTTTTTCATTAGGTCAATGGTTATATTTTTTGCAATAATAATCAAATTTTGTTCCATTCACAATAAAAATATAAGAATTTTTTACATACCTTTGCGGTTGATAAAAAACACAGAAAAATATTATGCCAGACAACAGATACACACTACTGAAAAACGAATTGGAAAAGCGAATCCTTGTGCTCGACGGCGCATTTGGAAGCCTTGTGCAGGGCTATCACCTGAGCGAGGATGATTTCAGAGGCCAGAGATTCAAGGACCATCCCACACAGCTGCAGGGCGACAACGATGTACTCGTAATCACCCGTCCCGATGTGGTGCAGCAGATCCACGAGCGCTACCTGAAGGCCGGCGCCGATATCATAGAGACCAACAGTTTCAACGCCACATCGATATCGCAGGCCGATTACCAGATGGAATCCATGGTATACGAGCTCAACAAGGCCGCCGCATCGCTGGCCCGCGAGATGGCCGACAGATACTCAACAGCAGAAAAACCGAGATTCGTGGCCGGATCGATGGGCCCTACCAACAAGACCGCCTCGATGTCGCCCGATGTCAACAATCCGGGATTCCGAGCCATCAGCTTCGATCAGCTGGTAGAATCATACACCACTCAGGTACAGGGACTTTTGGACGGCGGAGCTGATATATTGCTTGTGGAGACCGTATTCGATACACTCAACTGCAAGGCCTCGCTCTACGCCATCAACGAGGAGCTGGAGCGCCGCGGAATCGCCAAGTATCCCATAATGGTATCAGCTACCATAGCCGACAAGAGCGGACGAATACTCGCAGGACAGACAGTGGAATCGCTGCTCTACTCGGTATCGCACATCGACCTGCTGACCGTGGGATTGAACTGCAGTTTCGGAGCATCGGAGCTGAAGCCATACCTCGAAATGCTCGGCAAGCGGTCCACATTCAGGATTTCGGCGCATCCCAACGCCGGACTCCCCAACCAGTTCGGCCAGTACGACCAGAACCCCAACATGATGGCCGCGCAGGTACAGAAATACCTCGACGAGGGCCTCGTAAACATAATAGGCGGATGCTGCGGCACCACTCCCGAGCACATAGCCGCCATAGCCAAGATAGTAGCTAATGGCAAGGTACACAGGCCCGCCGACAATATACACGAGATGCGACTTTCCGGCCTCGACCCGCTGATAGTGAGCAAGGAACGGAAACAGTTCTACAACGTGGGCGAGCGCCTGAACGTGGCCGGATCCCGCAAATTCCTGCGCCTGATATCAGAGAAAAACTATCAGGAAGCCCTCGACATAGCCAAGGCCGAGGTGGAAGCCGGAGCCGACATCATAGACGTAAACATGGACGACGCAATGCTAGACGCCGAGCACGAGATGGTCACATTCCTCAATCTCATGGTATCGGAGCCTGATATCGCACGTCTGCCAATAATGATAGATTCCAGCAAGTGGAACGTCATCGAGGCCGGACTGAAGTGCCTTCAGGACAAGGCGATAGTAAACTCAATCTCGCTGAAGGAGGGCGAGGAGAAATTCCTGGCACACGCGCGCGTAATCCAGAAATTCGGCGCCGCCACGGTTGTCATGGCCTTCGACGAAAAGGGTCAGGCCGACACCTACGAGCGCAGAATAGAAATCTGCAGCCGTGCATACAAGCTCCTGACCGAGAAGCTGAACTTCAATCCCGAGGACATAATCTTCGACCCCAACGTATTGGCCATAGCCACCGGCATCAGCGACCACGACAACTACGCCGTAGATTTCATAAAGACCGTTAAGTGGATAAAGGCAAACCTGCCATACGCCAAAATTTCGGGCGGAATAAGCAACCTCTCGTTCTCGTTCCGCGGCAACAATCCAGTGCGTGAGGCCATGCACAGCGTATTCCTGCACCACGCCATAGCCGAGGGCATGGACATGGGAATCGTGAACCCTCAAACAATGGTCAGGTACGACGACATAGATCCCGAACTCCGCGAAAAGGTGGAAAACGTGGTTCTCAACAAGGGCAACGGCGCCACCGAAATCCTCGTGGACTACGCCGAGATAGCCAAGGCCAAAGCCAAGGGCGCCGCACCTGCCAAGGTCAGCAACGAATGGCGAAACGGCACAGTGGAGGAGCGACTTCAGCACGCCCTTGCTAAGGGAATCACCGAATATCTGGAGGCCGACATTCAGGAAGCCATCGGCAAATATCCAATGGCCATCGACATAATAGAAAAGCCACTCATGGACGACATGAACATGGTGGGCGAGCTTTTCGGAGCCGGCAAGATGTTTCTGCCTCAGGTAGTTAAGACCGCGAGAGTAATGAAACAGGCCGTCGAGATTCTGCGCCCAACCATCGAGGAGCAGAAACGCGCATCAGGCAAGGAAGGCACATCGGCCGGCAAGGTGATAATGGCCACCGTAAAGGGCGACGTTCACGACATCGGCAAAAATATCGTATGCGTGGTGATGGCCTGCAACAATTTCGACATCGTGGACCTCGGCGTGATGGTTCCCACCGAGACCATAGTAGACATGGCCATAAAGCACCAGGCCGACTGCATAGGATTGAGCGGACTAATCACCCCAAGTCTCGACGAGATGATAAACGTGGTGAAGGCGCTGGAGGCCAAAGGTTTGACAATTCCCGTAATGATAGGCGGCGCCACAACATCAGAAATCCACACAGCCGTAAAGATAGCACCAAACTACAGCGGCCCGGTGGTATACGTGAAAGACGCATCGCAAAACGCCTACGTGGCCAATGCGCTGATACACAAGGACAAAACTTTCCTCGAGAATCTCAGAAAACGTCAGCAGGAGCTCCGCGACCAGAACTCCGGCGCCCGTCCACAGCTGATGAGCATAGAGCAGGCAAGGGCTCTCGCACCGGTTTTCGACTGGAAAAACCATCAGCTGAACCCAATCCCCAAATGCCAGGAGCTCACCGTATGGAGGGATATAGATATAGCGCCATTAGCTGCCTACATAAACTGGCGTATGTTCCTGATAGCATGGAAGGTAAACGACGCATCGGGCCAGAACGCAGAAAAAGCCGCCGAGGCCGAGCGACTGCTCACCGACGGCAAGCGGATACTGCAAAAGATGATAGATGAGAAACTTACCACAGCCAACGCCGTATTCCAGATACTGCCCGCCACACCGCACGACGGCGAGTATGTAAGGGTGGTATCAGCTGATGGCGAAAAAACCGAGGACCTCCACTTCCTGCGTCAGCAGATGCCCGACGAGGACGGCAACTGCACATCGCTGGCCGACTACATAGCCCCCGATGGCGGATACCTCGGAATGTTTGCCACCACCACGGGAATAGGTCTCCAGGCCCACACCGACAGGCTGAAGGCCGAGGGCAACGACTATGAGGCAATAATGATGAAACTGCTGGCCGACAGACTGGTAGAGGCCCTGAGCGAATACATTCACGAGCAGGTAAGGAAAAAATACTGGGCATACGCACCTGACGAGAACCTATCACCCGAAGACCTGATAAAGGGACATTACCAGGGAATACGCCCGGCTATAGGCTACCCCTCTACCCCACTCCACGAGCAGAAGATTCAGGTTTTCAGACTGCTGGACGTGGAGAAAAACACAGGAATCACCCTATCGGAAAGCACGATGATGACACCGGGATCGTCGGTATGCGGATTCTACATCAGCAACCCCAAGGCCAGGTACATCAACGTGGGCGAAAACAATCAATAACAAAACTACAAAAAAACTATGGCATTTTCGGAACATATCAACAAGGCCAAAAAAGTACTCAGCTGGATGGCAGAGCACAAATACATGTGCACCATACTGGCACTGGCAGTATGGCTGCTGTTTTTCGACGAGCACAACATCGTATTCCAGCAGTGGCCCAAGAGGAGCGAAAACAACAGCCTCCAGAAGGAGAAAATCTACTATCTGAACAAGATACAGGAAGATTCCACAATGCTGAGCGAGCTGCAGACCAACGACGACAACCTCAAGAAGTTTGCGCGCGAGCATTACTACATGAAGGCCAACGACGAGGATGTATTCGTAATAGAAGAACGCTAAAAACCGCAACACCATGGCAGACAACTTAGGCAAGATGACCCTCCAGGAGCTCAACAGAACCATCCGAAAGACACTGGAAGATGGCATGGGCGACACATATCTCGTAACGGCCGAGGTGCAGAGCATCACCTGCGCCCGCACCGGACACGCGTATCTCGACCTGATAGAAAAGGCCGAAAACACATCGCAGATAGTGGCACAGGCGCGCGCCACGATATGGGCTGGTCAATACCGGATAATAAAGCCCTATTTCGAGACCACCACGGGATGCAGCCTACAGGCCGGAATCAAGATCCTGGTAAGATGCAAGGTATCGTACCACGAGATATACGGCCTGAGCCTCAACATCACCGACATAATACCCGAATACACCATAGGCGAGATGGCCATGGAGCGCCAGAAAACCATCCAGAGGCTCAAGGACGAAGGCGTATTCGACATGAACCGCCAGTATCAGCTGCCAAGGCTCATAAAGAGGATAGCCGTAATATCGGCCGCCGGAGCAGCGGGCTACGGAGATTTTGTGAATCAGCTGAAAACCAACACATTCGGCTACACATTCAAGACCGAGCTCTTCGAATCGGCCATGCAGGGCAATACAGCCGAGGATTCAATAATATATCAGCTGGAATGCATAGCAGGACGCGCCATGGAATTCGACTGCGTGGTGATAATCCGCGGCGGCGGCAGCAAGACCGACCTCCAGTGTTTCGACGGATATAGGCTCTGCCAGAACATCTGCCAGGTGCCGCTGCCGGTAATCACGGGCATAGGCCATGAGAGGGACGTAAGTGTAGCGGATATGGTAGCTAATACACACCTGAAAACACCCACCGCCGTGGCACAATTCATAATAGACCGCGCCATGGAATGCGAGACCGCGCTCAATCAGAAAATGTCGAACATATTCAACAAACTGAGGAACATCTGTCCGCTGAAGGAAAAAGGCGTGGACGCCAAGCAAAACTCCATAAACACCAAATTCAAGCTTCTGCTTCAGCGCAAGGACAGCAAGGTGGGAATCAAGATAACACGCATATTCAATCTGCTGAACACCAAGCTAATACAGTGCGGCAATCAGATAAAGACCAAGGAACTGCTAATAGAAGCCAAAAACCCGATGAACATACTCAAAAAGGGCTACACATACACCAAGGTGAACGGCAAGGCAGTATCATCGGCCTCGCAATTAGCTCCAGGCATGGAGATAACCACGGTATTCCACGACGGAGAGACCATAAGTATTGTATCAGCTAATAGCTAAAAAAATGAAAACCATCGGCGTAATATCCGACACCCACAACCACATAGACCAGAAGCACCTGAAATTCCTGAGCGACTGCGACATGATATGGCACGCCGGCGACATAGGATCGGTGGCCCTGGCCGACACACTATCGGCATACAAGCCCATGATAGCCGTATCGGGCAACATAGACGACTACAACACCCGGCTCGCATATCCTATGTATCAGAGTTTCAAGGTGGAAGACGTAAAAGTATACATGACCCACATAGCAGGATATCCCGGCCGATACGCCAAGGGAATACCAGCAATACTCAAGCTGGAGAAGCCCGACATACTGGTATGCGGCCATTCCCACATACTCAGAGTGATGTACGACCAGAAATACAACTGTCTGCTGATAAACCCCGGCGCTGCCGGACAATACGGACAACAGCCCAAAAGAACAGCAATAAAATTCAAAATTTCGGGAAAAGACATCTCCGATCTCGAAATATGCGAACTTCCACGCTAAAAATTTGAAAGGCTAAGTATTTGAAAATAACCAAGGTAAAACCAAAGCAAAAAAAATTATAAAAAACATTGGGCGTAATTGGGAAATTTTTGCTAATTTTAGCCTTGCAAATTTACAAGGGAAAATTTTAAAAACGATGGATAATTCTGTAAATATAATTTGGAATAATTGTTTACAACTGATAAGGGGCGGTATGAATAAATCAAGCTTCAATACTTGGTTTACTCCCATCGTGCCTCTCAGAATTGTAAACAATACCCTTACATTGCAGGTGCCATCGCCATTCTTCTACGAATACCTGGAAGGCAATTACATAGAGCTGATACGATCGGCCCTCCACCAGGTAATAGGCAAAGACGCCAAGCTGGAATACAGCGTGATAGTGGACAACGGAAGTCCAAGAAAGCCTCAGCCTGCGCCAGCCAACTCACCAAGGCAGATAAGACCCGCGGCGCAGAAACAAGCATCGTACAACGTACCATCGATAGGCCACGGCAACGGAGCCACAATAAACGTTCAGCCGGGAGTATTGCCTCCCGACGTGAAACCCGACAGCCCGTTTGTAATCCCGGTAATCAAGCCACCAACAATAAACTCTCAGCTGAACCCCACAAAGACACTCGACAACTTTGTAATAGGCAAATGCAATCAGCTGGGTATCACCGCCGCAGAGGCCATAGCCAACAATCCGACCTGCAACCAGTACAACCCGGTACTGATATTCGGAAACTCGGGACTCGGCAAAACCCATCTGGCCCAGGCCATCGGTAATGCCATCAAGGAGCGTCACCCCGAGAAAGTGGTGGTTTTCGTGGAGGCCCACATGTTTGAGACCCAGTACACCGACGCCGTATGCCACAACACGAGAAACGACTTTATCCACTTTTACCAGATGCTGGACGCCCTCATCATAGATGATGTTCAGGAGTTCAGCGGAAAAGAGGGAACACAGAATACATTCTTCGCGATATTCAACGCCCTGCATCAGGCCGGCAAGCAGATAATCCTGACCTGCGACACCAAGCCAGTAGAGCTGAAAGGATTATCGGACCGACTGCTCACAAGATTCAAGTGGGGTCTCAACGTGGAGATGACAATGCCCGACTACGAGACCAGACTCAACATCCTGCAGCGCAAATGCTACAACAGCGGTGTGGTAATCTCGATGGACATTCTGAAATACATAGCCCAGAACATCACATCAAACGTAAGGGATCTGGAATCGTCGCTGATAGCATTGATACTCCAGAGCACCGTAATGCGCGACGAGATAACCCTGGACCTCGCCAAGGACATCCTGAGCAAGACTGTAAAGATAAACAACAGCCACAAGTTCAAGATAGGCGAGATAATGAAAAGCGTCTGCGAATATTTCAAGATAAAGGACAACGTGATAACATCCAAATCACGCGCCAGAGAGATAGTAATAGCACGTCAGCTGGTAATGTATTTTGCCAAGCAGCTGACAGAGCTCACCTACAAACAGATAGGCATAGAGATGGGCGGCAGAGACCACAGCACCGTACTCCACGCCTGCAAGGCAGTGCAGACACAGATAGACACCATAGAGAGCTTCAAGAAAATAGCCTCGGAGGTGGAAAACAAGATAAAGACAGATGCAAGATAATTTAGTCGAGTTTTTATAAATAAAAAAGAGAGCGGATTCCAATAAAACGGGATTCGCGCTCTAATTTTTTTAGACGCAATTATAAAAAAGAGACGCACGGCCGTGCGTCTCTACGAGTCTTATTTCTTGTTGCGGATAATCTTTGCAAATAGACGTGGGAAGAATCTTGAAACCCAGATTCCGTTGGTCTCGCCGCCGCCGGCTGTAATCTCGAGTTTCTCCTTCTCGATGCCCTTGATAATCTTGTCGGCCATCTCGGCGGGATCAAGGCCCTTCTCCTGACCGGGATCGTTCTGTCCGCGTTTCTCGGCCTTGGCGTCGAGGGCGTTGATGGCGACGTTGGTATTCACGTAGCCCGGACAAACCATCATCACACGGATGCCGTTGTCGTGGTTCTCGGCCCTCAGGGTCTCGAAGAAACCGTGGAGCGCGTGCTTGGCTGCGGCGTATCCCGAACGGAGCGGAATTCCGAATTTTCCGGCGAGAGAACTCATGCAGACAATGTGTCCATGCTTCTGCTCTATCATGCCCGGAAGCACCACCTTGGTAAGCGCCACGGCACCCATAAAGTTGATCCTCATCATCTTCTCAACAACCTTGAGGTCCTCATCCACCACGAGGGCACGCTGCGACATTCCTCCGTTGTTGACGAGGATATCAATATTTCCGAACTTCTTTAGCACGGGAGTTGCTATCTGCGCAATGTCCTCATATTTCTCGAGATCCAGCGGAACGATAACCACCTTGTCGGGATTAGCGCAGGCGGCCTTCACTCTCTGCAACTCCGCAAACCTCCTCGACGAAATTATAATATTAGCTCCCAATTTGGAGAATTTATATACCAAAGCCTCTCCAATACCCGAAGAAGCACCCGTAATCCATATTTTCTTATCCTTGAAATCCATTTTTATTCGATTGATATTTTTGTGACACAAAGGTAATGAAATATTTGGAAAGATAAAACCTCGGTGAGGAATTATTTCAATTTTCCCCGTTTCCCAACGTTTTCTCACATTTTCCACGTTTTCCCACGTTTTCCCCGACCTTTCCCGTTATTGATGCGTGGTGAAGGTCGGGGCTACGGAGCGTGGAGGTCTGAAGACCTCGGGGATGAAAGAAAAGCGTGAATATTTGTCACAGAGTGAAACGTTTTTGAGGCGGATTCGTTATAATGGAAAAGGATTGTTTAATTGAAAATGGATTACGCCTATGAGAAAGATAATGATAATAATTGCTATGATGGTATGTTGCATTGTGGCGAAGGGACAGATTTTAAATTACGAAGAAATTGAAATTAAATGTAATGATGCAGAATATAAACTTAACAATAATACAATAACTGAGTTTTATGACACATTGCATATTTGGAAATCTAAACTACCAATTTCAGGGTATAAAATTGAATTGTATGAAAAAAAAGATGCTTGCTATTCTTATTTTGATCCTGAAGTACAAGATTCTGTTTCTGTAAATTTTGAATCTAAAGATATTGATACTGAATATTTTGATTATTTTATTATAATTAAGAATAAAAAATATATAAACTCAATATTAGATACATTAGACAAAGAAAAATATCTTATTGTAGAAAAATACAGGAAAGATCATTTTGTAAGATTTTATTTAACGTGAGTTCGACGAATTCTAAGTTAAAACAAACAAAGCTGACCGTGGTTTGAATAAGGTTGCTTCTCAAGTCTGATCTCAGGTTTCTTAGGAAACAATGAATATGCGGCTATTGCGCCTAACATATTGACTATGAAA
>JAZUEG010000276.1:0-24057 GCA_045640025.1 Bacteroidales bacterium | reverse complement strand
CTGGCAGTGTCGCTTGCAAAGGAATTCGACGCCCGTCTCCACGTAACGCATATCACCACCAAGCGCGAGCTATCACTTTTCGAGAACAAGCCATTGGTAAACAAGCTGATAACCGCCGAGGCCTGCATTCCACACATCTGGTTTGACGCCGACGACTACGAGAATCCAAATTTCGGAATCCGCATCAAGTGCAACCCATCAATAAAGGGACGCAGCGACCGCAAGGCCATCCGCGACGGCATAGTGAACGGCATTATCGACAGCATCGCCACCGACCACGCGCCTCACGCCTGGGACGAGAAAAACAAGCCATATTTCGAGAGCCCGTCGGGAATGCCGGGAGTCGAGACATCGTCGGCAGTGATAATGGACCTCGTTCAGAGAAAGATTTTCCGCCTCGACGATATGGTTCAGAAAATGTGTCACGCGCCCGCCACAATCTTCAAGATTAAGGACCGCGGATACCTCAGAAAAGGCTATTTCGCTGATATCGCCATCATTGACCCAGAGTGTCACTGGCAGGTGAAGGATTCTGAGGTTGCCAGCAAGTGCAAGTGGAGCCCTCTCAACGGTCTCTGGTTCGGCAGCAAGGTGGTCGCCACAATGGTAAACGGCAAGTTCGTAGTTAAGGACGGAAAGGTGGTAGAGGGTCAGGACGCCGCCAAACAGATAACTTTCAATAGGTTATAAAAACAATAACCCCAAGGTTTGCATAAGCAGGGACCTTGGGGTCTTACAACGCAAAGATAATAATAATTTTCAAGAAAAACAATTAATAAATGACTATCTAAATTATTTGGGTATCTCTTATAATGACATTTCAAATACGATAGAACTACCCAACAAATTAATTGACAAAATAAATACAATGATATAATTGCAAATCTCATCAACTTTAATGATATTTGCACATACATTAACACACAAAAAAATATGAAAAAGATTTTCGCATTATTGACAGCAGGTGTGCTGATGGTATCTTGCGGTCAGAAACAAAATACCGAAAACACAGATATTGAGTCCGAGGAGACAACAAGCGTAAAGGAGAAAACCGTTGCGCCCGCCGTGGTGCCCGAGACCGAGACTTTCTACAACTTGGACTCGTCATCAGCTGTACTGATCTCTGACCCAATAACATACAATGTCGATCTCAAGAACTACAATCCCGAGGACGATTGGAAAACCGAGTGTCTGAGCCATACCGACAGGATAGCCTTGGCAAATATGGTTTTTCAGGCTGTATATAAAGGACGCCTCACTCCTATCGACTATTTCAGCGAGGAGCCGATGCCGATAGATTCGGTAAGGGCGTTGGAGAAAAGGTTCAACCGCAGCGAGATAGGTCAGGTAATGTTCACCGAGAAATGGTACTTCTCGGAGGAGACCCTGACCCTCACCAAGAAGGTAGAATCCATAACCTTCGGATACGAGCGCCTCGACAAAATAAGCGGCGAGAACCGCGGATTCAGCCCTGCGTTCTTGGTGAAACTGAAGTAGTTCAATAATTAATAATTAAGAGTTTCTATATTGACGGGTGGCCCTTGTGGCTACTACGTGTGTAACCGCTGGTATCGCCCGCGGCAGAAGCTAGTAAAATCAAAAATAATAAAAATGGCAAAGTCAGAAACCCCGTTGATGAAACAATATTACGCCATCAAGGCCAAATACCCTGACGCGATATTGCTCTTTAGAGTGGGTGATTTTTACGAGACATTCAGCAGCGACGCCGAGAAAGCCTCCCAGATCTTAGGCATTACGCTCACCAAACGTGCGGGCGAGCCTCTGGCCGGAATTCCTTACCACGCTCTCGACAACTACCTTCCCCGATTGGTGAGGGCTGGTCAGCGTGTGGCCATCTGCGAGCAGCTGGAGGATCCCAAGACTTGCCAAAACAAAATCGTGAAGCGTGGAATCACCGAGCTGATAACTCCGGGAGTCTCGCTAAACGACAACGTACTCGACAACAAATCAGATAATTACGCCGCCTGCATAAATCTTGGCAAAGACCGCAGCGGAATAGCATTCCTCGATATCAGCACCGGCGACTTCCTGGTGGCCGAGGGCAGCAACGAGTATCTCGACAAGCTGCTTATCTCGCTGAATCCCAAGGAGGTACTCTACGAGCGCTGTATGAAGGAGGAGATGACGAACCTCTTCGGCAACAAGTATTACCTCTACCCTCTCGACGACTGGGCCTTTACGCCTGATACATCGAGGGAACGACTCCTCAGACAGTTCTCGACCACATCTCTGAAGGGTTTCGGAATCGAGGATATGACCTTCGCGACCCCCGCCGCAGGTGCGTTGCCCCATTACCTGGATATCACTCAGCACACTCAGCTGAGCCACATCATAAAAATATCACGCCTCGACGAGGGCAAATACGTCTGGCTCGACAAGTTCACTGTCAGGAACCTTGAGATCTTCGCGCCACTCAGCCCGTCGGGAAAAACACTGCTCGACGTAATCGACAAGACATCGAGCCCAATGGGAGGCCGATTGCTGAAGCACTGGCTGGCGTTGCCCCTCAGAAACGTGGGCCTCATCAACGAGCGATTGAACTACACTCAGGCCCTGAAAGACAATTTCGAACTCTTGGAGAATCTCCGTTCGTGTCTTTGTCAGGTAGGTGATATTGAGCGACTTGTATCAAAAATTTCTACCCTGAGGCTTACTCCAAGAGACACCAATCAGCTGAAACTCGCATTGGAGTGCATTGGACAAATGCGCGGATATTTTGCCGAGGAGAGCGCTAACGGAAACCACATTTTCGATCCATTATACGAGCAGCTGAACCCCTGCAAGAATGTATCAGAACGCATTGGAAGAGAGATTGTTGACGACCCTCCACTTCTTGTGGCCAAGGGCGCGTTTATCCGCAACGGTGTGGATTCCGAACTCGACGACCTCAGGAATATGAGATCCAACAGCAAGGAATACCTGAACCAAATGCGCGACAATCTTGTGGAGCAGACAGGCATCAGCTCGCTGAAACTGGGCTACACGGGAGTTTTCGGATATTATCTGGAGGTGCGCAACACCCACAAGGACAAGGTTCCCGAGGGCTGGATACGCAAGCAGACCCTCACCGACGCCGAGCGCTACATAACTCCAGAGCTCAAGGAATACGAGGACAAGATTCTGACCGCCGACGACAGGATTCAGCAGATTGAGGTCAGGATTTTCAACGACCTCCTCACATTCCTCGCGCAATACATAGAGACATTCCTGGCCAATGCCAAGACAGTTGCAAACATCGACTGTCTGACCTCGTATGCCCAGGCAGCCAACGAGAATAATTACTGCCGTCCCGAAATCAATGAGACTCAGACAATTGACATCAAGAACGGACGTCACCCAGTAATCGAGAAACAGCTGCCCGTGGGCGAGGATTATATCCCTAACGACGTTTTCCTCGACAACGACACTCAGCAGATAATGATGATTACGGGTCCCAATATGGCAGGTAAGTCTGCGCTTCTGCGTCAGACTGCGCTCATTATGCTTATGGCCCAGGCAGGAAGTTTTGTTCCAGCTGACTCTGTGAAAGCGGGTTACGTTGACAAGGTGTTCACCCGTGTGGGCGCTTCCGACAATATCTCGTCGGGAGAGTCAACTTTTATGGTGGAGATGAACGAGGCTGCCGGAATCCTCAACAACATCACGCCACGCAGCCTTGTGCTCTTCGACGAGCTTGGCCGCGGAACATCCACATACGACGGCGTATCTATTGCCCAGGCCATTGTGGAATACATTCACGAGTTCCCACAGGCCAAGGCAAAGACCCTCTTCGCCACCCACTATCACGAGCTCAACGATATGGAGGCCAACTATCCGAGAATCAAGAACTTCAATGTATCAGTAAGCGAGATAGACGGCAAGGTGATCTTTATGCGCAAACTTGTTCCCGGCGGCAGCGAGCACAGTTTCGGTATCCACGTGGCCAAGCTTGCCGGAATGCCTCCCGTGGTGATTCAGCGCGCCAACGAGATTCTCGAGGAGCTTGAATCCGGCAGCCGACGACTTGCCTCAACTCCCGAGGAGAGTGTAAATACAGCAGCATCAGCTCCCGAGCCAAAGGTGAAAGGCGCGTCCAAGAGCAAGAAAACCGCCTCATCAAGCGACGGCTTCCAGCTCAGTTTCTTCAACCTCGAGGATCCCGTACTTATGCAGATACGCGACGAGGTTAAGAAACTCGACATCAACAACCTGACGCCAATAGAGGCGCTGAATAAGTTGAATGATATCAAGAAAATTTGTGGAGTGAAGTAAAAAATTGAAGAGCCCGATGAGACAACTCGTCGGGCTCTTTTTTCATTTTATGCTAATTAAAAGCCCTGCGCCTTTCTATGGGCGGCTTATGCGCCCGCCCATAGAAATACTCATTGCTTTTAATTCGCCTCTATTTAGAAGCATTATTATAAAGGTTGCAAATTAGAGCGCCAAGCGGAAGCCTATGTTGTCGAACCCGTAGTAAGGGTTGCCGTTGTTACGGTCCGATACGCGACAGTGCCTCGCGAGGGTTTTCCAACCGCCCCCACGGTACACGCGGCGAGAGCCAGATGCAGGTCCTGTGGGATTAGACTGATTACCTTCGCTGTAACCGCCATACCAATCCTGACACCACTCCCAAACATTGCCGGACATATCGTAGATGCCAAGTTCGTTGGGTGCAAAAGAGCCTACCTTTGTAGTTCCATTGGCGTGAGAATTGGAAGTGTGCCACGCCACATCATCAATATTGTTGCTTCCGCTGTACTTGTATCCTTGGCTCTTGTTTCCGCCTCGGGCGGCGTATTCCCATTCCGCCTCAGTCGGCAGGCGGTAGTTTCGTCCAGTCATCTGGTTGAGTTTCCGCAGAAACTCCTGAACGTCGTTCCACGAAACTTTCTCCACTGGCAGGTCATCGCCTTGGCGATAGGAAGGATTACTACCCATAACGGCCACCCATAGTTTCTGGGGTACCTCGTATTTACCAATCTGAAATGTACTGAGAGTTACCGTATGGACGGGCTTCTCATCACCTTCAACATCGCTTCCCTGCTCGGATGTGCCACCCATCTTGAAGGAGCCACCCTCCACACCAATCATTTTGAATGATACGCCGTTCACTGTCTCGGTGAAGGTAAGATTGTCAGGATTCTGCTGCTCTTGACCATTGCTTGGTACAACAACAAACAGCAAGGCAAACAGGCATATTGCAAAATGCTTCAGTTTTGTCATAAAAATAAAATTTAGATTGTTTAACATAAAAAATTATCGCCGGCAAAGGTAAAGCATACTCAAAAAAAAAAAAAATAAAACGTTACAAAAGTTAAAAAATGAATAAAAACTTAACATTAGGAGAAAAATCATCCCATCAACTCCTCCACCCTCACCTGATGATAAATCTGTGACGAGTTGGTCTGCCTGCCAGTTAAATTTCCGCAATCTCATCGGCGGTGAGGCCAGTGAGCTCTGCGATATCTTCAATTGGGAAATTCTTGGTCTTCATCTTGCGGGCTGTTTCTATTGCCTTGCGTTTCTCGCCTTCGGCAAGACCTTTCTCGACGCCAATCTTCTCGCCTTCGGCAAGTCCTTCGGCAAGACCTTCGGCTCGGCCTTCCTTACGTCCTTTTGCCTCTCCCTTTCTCATTGCAGCATTATGGGCTGTCGCATATTTGGATACAGCATCCCAATATTGCTCATAGCCTGCTAATTGCGCAGGTGTGTAGGCCGCTTCCTCAAGGAGTTCTATCGCCTCGCTGATTTCAGGATTTGCCAAAAGCTCGGCGTCGGGATAGCGGGTGTCCTCATTGATTTCGGTAAGGTATTTAAGCCAGAGATCCTGAAGCTTTTTCTCTGCCTTGTTGCTTGGCTTGAACTTGGGCAACTCCACAAAAACCATATAGAACTCGTCGCGGAGCTCGTCGGTATGGTTTACGTTGGCAAAACAATATTCCTGAATATACTCATCAGGATAGTCAGCGAAAGCGATATCGTTGATGATATTAAGAGAATAGACATTCTGAAGTTTGGAATAGTCGAACCCTTTGGGAGCCTGTTTAACAAACACTTTGGATGAGTTGTATACCACACGCTTGAAGAACTCGGCATACCAGTACATCTGCATTTCCACAATGAACTGACGTCCTTGCTGATCCTTGCACCTGACATCAACGATAGTGTCTTTCAAAGTAGGAGTCTGAGGCACAAGTTCGGCAGGAAGATACTCAACAGACTGTATCACCACATCCTTTGGCAAAGGCAAAAGGGAATTCAGAAGGCTTATGACGAGGTGTGGGTGCTCGCCAAAAACCCTCTTGAATGTTAAATCTGCTCTGGGATCAAGATACTTTGCCATTTTAAATTTTCGATTTTTGATTATTGATTTTCAGTTGCAAAGATAAGGAATTTTTCTGAGAAACAAACAAAAAAACGCAGACTCAAGGAATTGACTTGAATAAAAACTTAACATTGGAATGGATTCATCCCATCAAATCCTCTACCCTCACCTGATGATAAATCTGTGACGCGTATTTGCCACTGGCGAGGCCGTTGGCTGTGACGAATACAGATTTGTTAACTTTCATAGCATCAGCCACTTAATTTTAAAAAAATCTTTCACAAAGCCCCTCTAACTCATTTATTTTTCGAGTTAGAGGGATTTTTTGAAACCACAAAGTCCCTCTAACTCTATTTTTTTTCGGGTTATAGGGACTTTTCGGGGAGAAATCAGGGTTACTTGCCGCTTCTTATCACATCAAAAATCACCTCGTGGGTGGAGGCTTTCAGGTCGTAGTTTACTCCTACAAGAACTATGTCGCGCGAAAGACCACGTAGTTTCTCGGGATAGTTTTTCTTGTAGATCTGAGAAATTGCGCCTTCGGCATCCTTGTCGTACTTGAATTCCACCACAATGGCTGGCTTGTTGGATTTTTTCAACGGAACAAAAACCATATCGGCAAAACCCTTGCCTGTCGGCAACTCTCTGAAAATGTGATAATACGCCTGGGCCGAGAAATATGCGAGCCTAATAGCGCAGGCCATTGAGTTCTCGTTGTTAAACTCCAATATCGACGAGGCCTCAAAATGGAACTTGTCGAATGCCTTGGCAACATACTCGGCGTTCATATTGATAGTCTCAGTTACAAGTTCGAATGATTCTTTCATAGCGCGAGACACCTCGCTCCAATCCGACTGTCTGATAGTAAGTTGGAACTCGCCGCCAACCTCTGTATTGGGAATAAAACAGGTGCTGTTTTCAGGATTGTATGACAGATAGCCCAAATGGATAAGCAGAGTGAGAACGTCGTCACTATCCTCTACACGTTTCATATCGTTTCTGAAACTGATAACCTGAACTGGCACACTCTCACCATACAGCATACTTATAATCTTTTCCCTGACATTGTCGGCATCTATCTTTATATAACTCTCTATAGAAGAATACGAGGCAGTCTTGCCCCAATAGCTGATATAATTACGGAACTCAATACTTTGGATAACAGAATTAGGATTAAACATCGACTTCTCGCTACCAATAATATAGCCGTCGTATGCCCTTTCCATTGATTCGAGATCCATATCGAATTTCTTGCAAAGCACCTCAACTTCGCTTTTTGTAAATCCATAGAAAGGTGCTGTCGCCCCTGGATTCACCATACTGAATTCCTTGAAATTATTGAGTGCAGAATGTGTCTCAACCTTTATTATAGGCAGAATGCCAGTCATATAGACCAATGCAAAAACCTGATCGGCTTGATCGCACTTAAACATAGTGCGGAGCCAGTTGACATATTCCTGACTCACCTCTTCGCTGTCGTCACGCACAAGGCAGTCCCACTCGTCGATGATGAAGATGAATTGCTCGCCGGTGCGCTCGTTGATATCAGTAAGCACATCCATAAGATTGTCGCTGGGCCTTTCGGTATAAGAGTAATGCTTCTTGAGATCCTCCCTGACGGTCTTATCCATATACTGAACCTTAGTAAGGCCTTCGGCATTGTCTCTAACGGCGAATTTGGTGAGGTCAAGATAAATTGTAGCGTACTTGTTGAGGTGCTTCTCGAATGAGGGCATCTGTGATATTTTCAGATTCTGGAACAGATCGCGGGAATCGCAACTCTTGTCATAATAGGCATACATCATCTTGGCAGCCAACGACTTGCCGAAACGGCGTGGACGAGACACGCAGATATACGAATATCCCTTGTCAATTTGAGTATTCACAAAACCTATCAATTCCGATTTGTCAACAAAATCAGAATTGATTACACGCTTGAAATTAAAATTGCCCTTGTTGATAAACTGTCCCATAGTGTTGAAAACATTTAAATATTAGTCACTTTGCAAAGATAATTTTTTTTACAGAGATAACGCTGTTTTTTCGGTAAAAAAAAATCATAAAGTCCCACTAACTCGATTTTTTTGTTTGCAGAACACCTCACCCCATCAACTCCTCCACCCTTACCTGATGATAAATCTGTGACGCGTATTTGCCATTAGCGAGGCCGTTAGCGGTAACGAATACCAGCTGAATGGGACCACGGATCTTGTTCTCGGCCCTGAAGGCGGCCACTTTGTTCTGAAGGTTGTCCCAATACTGCTTGGTGATTACGTATGGCTCTTGAGAGAATTTCATCTCGCAGACATTCACCACCTTGTCGGCACGCTTGATCACGAGGTCTATCTGAGCGCCTTTATCCACTGAGGTAGAGGTCCAGGAATAACATTCGGTCATAATTCCGTTGATTCCAAGGGCCTGTTCTATCTTGTTGTAATGATAAAGACAAAGCTGCTCAAAGGCGTATCCGCTCCACGCATTGTGGGTGGGAGTGTTTATCTGATGAATCCAATATTCCTTGTTGCTGTTGCCGTGGGATTTCACGAACTTGAAATAGAAAAAAGAATAGAAATCGCAAAGCTGATACATCGACATCCGCTCCTGCTTGCCGTAGCCCTTGTAGCATCTTATGATATCGCAATCATCCAGATTGTTGAGAATCTCGGTGAGATCGCCGCTGTTGGTAAGGCCCGAGGCCTCGATTATCTCCTTGCGTGTCAGGCCCTTGTTTTTGGTGCTTAGAGCTGATACCACCTTTATATAATTATCCGAATTGCTGAAAAGCGAGGCATACAAATCCTCAAACTCGGTGGAAAGTTTGCCTTTGCGCACGAAGAAGAACTCATCCACATTCTGCGCAAGACTCTTGCCCGTATCCAACAGACTCAGGTAAAAAGGAATTCCGCCCATTATCATATAGCACTCAGCCACGGTCTGATCGTCCCAGTCGAATCCCGAAACTTTCAGATACTCATTGGTTTCGGCAAGCGAGAACGGACGCAGGTATATCTTTCGTGTAAGCCTGTTGTGAAGCCCGCCGTGATTACGGATTATCTTCTTGGTAATCCACGACGTAGCCGATCCGCAGACTATCAGAACAATATCCTTTTGAGTGGAGGCCCAGTCGTTCCAGAAATGCTCCAAGGCGGTTACCATATTGCTCCTTGGCGTATCCATAAAGGGCAACTCGTCAATGAAAACCACACGCCTTTTCTTAGTCTTTGAATTCTCAAGGAAATGACGGAGATTCTCAAAAGCCTCCATCCAAGTGCCCGGCACTTTATAGGTGAACGAGCCTTGTCTGTTGAGGGCCTGCGCGAAATTCAGCAACTGCTCTTCCTTGCCCTTCTTGGCCAAACCAGTAAGCTTGAAGGTGAATTTGTCGCTAAAATACTGATTCACAAGATAAGTCTTGCCCACACGCCTACGCCCATAGACAACCACGAATTCCGGTTTGTCAGAATTCATAATATTATCAAACTCCTTAATCTCGTTCTTTCTACCTATAACTTTCATAGCATTAATATTTTAACGCCACAAATATACAAAAAAATTAATTCACAAAGTCCCTCTAACTCATTTTTTTTTCGAGTTAGAGGGACTTTCCGGATTTACAAAGTCCCTCTAACTCGATTTTTTTTTGAGTTAGAGGGAGGTTATGTGGCTTTTCTTTTTAGTTATATGGCGCAAATACAAGAAAATATACACAAATCATAATTGTTACAATGAAATAAATTCTTTATCTTTGCCACCAAGAAACATCTACTACTATGATAAAGGTATATAATCCCATATACGATTCGGTTTTCAAGTATCTTATGGAGGACGAGAGGGTGTCGAAAATAATCCTCGGAAGCATCCTCAACAAGAAAATTGAAAGCATCGAAGTTAAGAACAACGACCACGTAATCACTTTGAAGAACGGCGTAAAAGTTCTTCGAATAGATTTTGGCGCAACTATCTGCGAGACTGACAAAGAGCCAGAAGTTGTGACAATTGAGTTACAGAAGGCCGTTGCTCAGGGAGAGATTTTGCGATTCCGTCAATACCTCGGACTCCAATACCAAAGTGAGTCAAACTGTCCTAAAGAGAAAAAAGAAAAAGGCGGGAAAGAGATTGAGACGGAAGTTCCACGCCACATATATGCCATTTACATCCTTGGACATACCATCGGCGACAACCTTAAATACGCCATAATCAAGGACAAGCACGTATTCTCCGACAATGAGGGCAACGTAATAGAGATTCCGCAGACCAACAAATACATCAATGGTCTTACCCACGACACAATAATCGTTCAGGTTCCGTACCTGAAACGCAAGAGAGAGACCCAATTGGATAAAATCCTCAGCATATTCGATCAGACTCAGGCCATTGAGGACAAGTTCATTGTTTTGGACGACAATATGGATTCGTCACCAGAATATCAGGAAATTATGAAGGCTCTCATAAAAGCCACCGCCGACACCAAAGTTCAGGGCGACATAAATTTCGAGGACGAAATGGAACGTGAATTCGCCGTCCGCGACCAGGCTATTGTTGATCTGAAAGAGAAAGTAAATGAGAAGGACAAGCAGTTGGCCACAACAATTCAAATGCTCAAAAACCTCGGAATCGCCTCATCTGAAATAGCCAAACAACTGAATATTAACGAAAGCGAAGTTGATAAGATATAAAAAACTTCACCCCTCACCGAGAAAAATTTCTCTTTCAGTGAGGGGTGATTTTTTGTCAATTTTTCATACATCTTCCCTCAAAAATAATCCTTACCTTTGTGGCCAACAAATCTAAACAAACATTACAATGATAAGGAGAATTGGATTATTGGTCGTGATTTTGGCGACCTGTTTGAGCGCCTACGCACAGAGCGTGGTGCAGACTGTGAGAGGAACAATTTTGGACGAGGCCAGCGACATTCCGTTGCCGGGTGCGCTTATCAGCATCGACGGCAGTCAGGAAATGGCCGGAATATCAGACCCCGACGGAAAATTCGAAATCAGGAACATCCCCGTGGGCCGTCATAATGTGACGATTACATTTGTGGGCTACGAGCCAGCGGTAATCAAGGAAATGCTTGTATCAGCTGGAAAGGAAAACGTGCTGAATATTTCTATGAGAGAGTCAGTTAACGAGTTGAATGAGGTTGTCGTCACCCCGAAAGTAAACAAACAACAACCGCTCAATACAATGTCGCTTGTGGGCGCCAGGATGATGAGCGTGGAGGAGGCAAGCCGATACGCAGGAGGCGCCAGCGACCCGGGCCGACTTGCAAGCGTGTTTGCAGGAGCGTCGTCGGGAGGTGCCACCAACGGAATCTCGATCCACGGAGCCGCGCCTCAGCTAATGCTCTGGAGGATAGAGGGCGTGGAGGTGCCAAACCCAAACCACTTTGCCGAGATTACGGGAGCGGGCGCAGGAGTTTTCTCATCGCTGTCGGCGTTGGTATTGGGCAACAGCGACTTCATCACGGGCGGAAGCTCGGCTGAATATGGAAACGCAATATCAGGAGTCTTCGATATGAAACTGCGCTGCGGCAACAACGACCACTATGAGCACGCCTTCCAAGTGGGCACACTTGGAATTGATTTCGCATCAGAGGGACCTTTCAAAAAAGGCGGCAAGGCCTCATACATAATCAATTACAGATACTCCACAATGGGATTGGCAAGCAAGGCAGGATTCCTGAATATGGGCGACGAGAATATGGATTATCAGGACCTTAACTTCAAGGTGAACATCCCGACCAAGAACGCTGGAACTTTCGCAATCTGGAGCACAGGCCTGCTCGACCACTACAAATCGAATGTGAAGGACAAGGACGACTGGGAGACCGTCTGGGATATGAACTCATCTATGGCCGACCAATATATGATAGCCGGCGGTGTCTATCACAAGATTTCGCTCGGCGAGGGCGGACACCTGAGAACATCAGTATCAGTAACCGCCAACAAGGACATCATCGGCACCGACGACATTTCTCAAGACCTTGTGGAGACTCCAAACATCCGCAACGAGAACCACAATATGAACCTGATTCTGGACGCGCAGTATCAGAAAAAGTTCAGCCCAAGATACACTATGCTCTTGGGTATCAACCACGTACACATCAGCAACAACTTCTGGCTGGAGCGCTGTCCCGAGGTGGGCAAGCCTTTGGTGAAGATTTTCGAGAACGACGGCTCGGCTGGCCTAACACGCGCATACACCAGCAACAAGCTGAACCTCAGCAACAAACTTACTATGATTTTGGGACTGAACCTCATCAACTTCACCACCAACAGCGAGGTGAACGTGGAGCCAAGGTTCTCGCTGAGCTACAAGGCGTCGCCTAAGCAGACTATCGGAATGTCGTGGGGACTGTACAGCCGAAAGGAGAAAAACGACGTATATTATGTGGAGATAGACGGCAAGAAGGTGAACGACAACCTGAAGCTCACGAAGTCTCAGCACGTGGTGCTTACATACAGCAACTCGCTCACGGATAATATGTTGCTGAAGATTGAGCCGTTCTATCAGTATCTCTACGACGTGCCTGTTGAAATGGGAACTACTTTCTCAATGCTCTGCAATCAGAACTTCTTTGTTGACAAGGCTTTGGAGAACAAGGGCTACGGCAGAAGCTACGGAGTGGATATTACATTGGAGCGTTACCTGAAGAACGGTCTTTACGGAATGATTACCGCAACTGTCTATAATTCAGAATTCAAGGACTCTCGCGGAGACTGGCGTCCTTCGGTATATAACCGCAACTTTGTGGCCAACGTGCTTGGTGGCAAGGAATGGATGGTGGGCAAAAACCGTCAGAATGTGTTCGGAATCAACGGCCGTATCACTCTTCAGGGCGGCGACAGGTACACTCCGTATCTTGAGGCGTCGTTTGAGGACGTGCTGAAGGATCCAAACCGCTGTCTGCCCTGGGACGACGAGCATTGCTACGAGAAGAGAGTCTCGCCACGTCCTATATGGGGCGCGTCGGTTAAGTACACCGTAAACAAGAAGGGCGGACGCTCGCACCATTTCATCTGCGAGTTCCTGCACAGCAGCAGCTTCAGCGGCCACACCTTCGACCTCGCCACAATGGATATGAAGCCATTCTACACCGAACTCAACTTCCCAAACATCGCGTATAGGTTTGAGTTCTAAAAAATTTTGCCTCTAAGAGAATAAGAGGAATAAGAGCATTTCTTTAAGAGAAGTAATTTTTATAAAAAAAATTACTTTTAAGAGGTTAAGAGCCCTTAGCTAAAGGCTCTTACTCTCTTTAAAGGAGTTTTTCTACGAAAAACTCCGCCTCTTAAACAAAAAAAACTCTTACCCCTCTCAACCTCTTAGAGGCTTTTTTTTAATTCTGTGCGAAAACTTAATACTCGAAATTGATTCTTCGGTTGAATCTCCTGTCGTTGTTCTTGGAATCGCTGGTGCTGATTACCTCGTAGGCACCGTCAGAATTGGTAGCGCCGCCAACTACGAGAACATACTGGATGTTGCTGCCGTCGAAGATCACCCTCTTGGGAAGATACTCGCTTCGGCAGATTACCTTGCCCTCATAGAAGAATGTGGAGGCATCGATCCTTACTACGCCGTCGGTGAGCAGTGGCAGAAGGTTGATTACATACTTGTCCTGATACCAGTCGAGGCTTGTGTGTGAATACTCGTAGGCGCAGTCCCAGTTCTCAATCTCGCACGAGGCCGATTTCCACGAGCCGTCAAACCAATTGTATGTGATCTCGTCGGAATCGTAACCCTCTAAGTATCCGTCTTTTACCAATACTTTCACAGCGTCGCACTCGCCGTGCTGATAGGTTGAGAATTTGCCGTTCTCTATGCCGTAGACATCTTGTATTGGCTCGCCACCCTCCGAGAACTCATCGCTCTCATAGCGGTCAACGATGATTTCGCCGTTGTCGCCCTCCAGCTTATAGGTGATTTCGTAGATTGTCTGACCGTTTTGGCTGACGGTCTTAACGCGGTTCTTGTCGTCGTAGGTAAAGGCGTAGGTTGTAACGGTCTCTTTCCAGCTGTCCGGGTCCTGGTATTCGGTCACCTTGATTGTCTTGGGGGCAAATGTGTGCTTGGCATAGGTGCGTTCCTCGCCTTTACGCTTGTATGGAACTGCCTCATCGTCATCCACATACTTGCTGGAATACACCACATAATCCTTCACGTGGTTGTCCTTGATCTCGAAAGTGGCGATTGTCTCGCCGTCGTATTTAAGAATCATAGAATCGCCCTTGGCAGTTGCCTTGTAATGCTTGAGGCTGCTTAGGTCGGGGAAAGGCCAGCCCTGACGTATGGCTGAGAATCCGCTTCCGTCGGCGTATGCAAGTTTCTGATTTGGAGACTTCACGAACTCGTCGCCGTTCCAGTCATAAACCATTGGGAAGGTTCCGCGGTAGTCATTATAATATACGGGCGAAACTTTCACGGTGTTGCTGTTGACGTATTCAATCTCGTACTCCTTGGCCACACGGGCTGAGAAGTCGTCCCAAACCTTCTGATGGTCTTCCACGAAATCGGAATGCATCATAAAGTCGAGTTTTCCGAGTTCGTCGCTGAAGTCGTCGAGTTTCAACTTTTTGAATGGGATTCCCTGGGTTGTCTTGGTAAGCTTGCCGTCGGCCATTGTATAGAAATCCTTGCTGATAATGTCGCGGCTGCCCTCGCACTCAGAGAACCTGTAAACGTAGGCGAGAATGTTTCCGTCGGTCTTCTTGAAACAGTAGATAACGAGAGCCTCATCGCTGTCGCTCCAAATGTTTACCTGACCGTAATTCTCAGGAGTTCTGTCGCTTGGGAAATTGAAACCCTTCAATTTCAGAAGTTCGAAAACCTGTTTTGCCACGTCCTCAGAGAAAACGTTTTCGGCTGATGGTTTCTCTTCCTCAACTACTGGAGCCTCCTGAGACTGCTCCACAGCAGTAGAATCAGAATTCTGCTGACCTGAATTGCCCGAGCCACCACAGCCCACAATTCCCAAACTTGCCGCAAGGCAAGCGCAAATAAATTGTCTTTTCATAAAAAAATTAGATTAATTTTAATTTTATCGCCACAAAAATACAAAAAAAAGAACACAGACCTCACGGAATCCGCAAAATCTGTGTTCTTAGATATAGATGAGAGATAAAAGATTATAGATGAGAGTTCTCTAATCTATAATCCCTAATCTCTAATCTCAAAAAAAACTACTTAGTCTCCAGAATGCACTTCTCGATGTAGTCGCCTACCTGCTTTGTGCCGTAAGCCTGACCCTCGGCGATGTCCTCGGTGCGGATACCGTCGGCGAGCGCCTTGTTTACTGCGTTGGTGATTATCTGAGCCTCCTCCTTGAGACCGAAACCAGTCTCGAGAAGCATTGCTGCTGAGAGGATTGCGGCCATTGGGTTGGCGATGTTCTTGCCGGCGGCCTGTGGATATGAACCGTGGATAGGCTCGAAGAGTGATGTGTAGACACCTATAGAAGCTGATGGCATCAGACCCATAGAGCCTGTGATTACAGAAGCCTCGTCTGTGAGGATGTCACCGAATGTGTTCTCGGTTACCATTACGTCGAAATCTCTTGGAGTGGTAACGATACGCATAGAGGCGTTGTCAACAAACATATACTCGGTCTTTACCTCTGGGTAATCCTTCTCCATACGCTGGGCAACCTTTCTCCAGAGACGTGAAGAAGCAAGCACGTTGGCCTTGTCGACAACGAGGAGCTTCTTGCGGCGCTGCATAGCAATCTCGTAAGAGCACTTCAGGATACGCTCGATCTCGTATGTTGAGTACATATTGGTATCCCAGGCCGAGAGTCCGTCCTCAGATACGCCCTTCTGACCGAAGTACATACCGCCGGTAAGCTCGCGAACTACTGTGAAATCTGCACCCTCCACGATCTCCTTCTTGATAGGTGACTTGTGGATGAGGGCAGGGAAAGTATAGATTGGGCGGATGTTGGCGTAGAGCTCCAGACGCTTGCGGATAGCGAGAAGACCCTGCTCAGGACGTACCTTGGCATTAGGGTCATTATCATACTTAGGAGAGCCAAACGCGCCGAAGAGCACGGCGTCGCTCTGCTTGCAGATATCCACAGTCTCGTCTGGCATAGGATTGCCACAAGCGTCGATGGCGGCGGCGCCACCAAGCACTGGCACGTATGTGAACTTGTGACCTCTGATTTTCTCGATAGCCTGGAGAGCCTTCTGGGCCTCGGCAATTACCTCGGGACCAATACCGTCGCCGGGCAATACAGCAATTTGCTTATTCATTTTTATTGTAATATTTTATGATTGTTCTTAATATTCCAGTGCAAAGATAAGAATATTTTCGCTATCTAAAAAAATATGTAAAAAAGTTTAGCCGCATGTAACGAAAATTTGCCCGATATTTGTATATTTGTAACCGAATGTATAAACCGTACAATTATGCAAACAGAAAATACAAGCAAATCCCCCAAGAGCAAATCGCTGCTCACATCACTCATATTAGCTATCATACCCACAGTATCGATACTCCTGATAGGCATGAATGTGGTGCTGTTTAAGGTGATACAGCGCGTAAACACCGAAAACAGCCTCGCCTCGTGCAACGAGATACTCCAAAACACCAGCGAGGTGCTGGGCGAGAAGGTGAAATCCGTAATCGACCGCCTGACGATACTATCCAACTACTGCGAGATGAACGACCTTCAGGACGGCGAATGCCTCGATCTGCTCAAGATCATGGTAGCTGAAAGCGATGGCCTGTTTGCCTTTGGAGGATACACCAATATGAATGGAATGGTATACTCCACCAAGTTCGATTTTGTGGAAAACATATCAGGCCAGCAGGGAGTGGACCAGATGCTCAATATGACCGAGAAGAGCGTGGTAACCGACCGGAAGCCCAACCCCTTTGAGCCCGACAAAGACGTGATATACATAGCCATGCCCGCCCGCAACAAGAGCGGAAAGGCCACAGGATTCTTCAACATAGCCATCAATGCAGAGACCATAAGCCAGTACGTAAGCAACATCAAAGTAATGAGCCTGGGATCGGCCAGCATAGTAAACAGCAGCGAGACACGCCTGATATTCAACGAAGACCGCCCGCAGGATGTAATGAATTTCTGTTTCAGCGACAGCAGCCAGCTCAGGGGACTCGACATAATAGCCCAGAAGATGAAAAACAACGTGGAGACCGGCAGCGGAACCGTATACGACACCAACGACAACGACACCGAATACCTCGTGGCCTGGCACAAGATCCCCAGCACCAACTGGTATCTCACCATCAACATCAAATACAAGGACCTGGATGCCAACCGCATACACATCCGCAACGCATACATAGCAGTAGGCATCACCGTATTCCTGATAATATTCCTGCTGATATATCTGATAGCGAGATACTGGATTATCAAGCCACTCGAAAAACTCAAAAACTCAGTACAGGAATTCACCGACGGAAAGATGTACAACGCAGCCAAAATCAAGTACAGCAAAGACAACGAGATAGGCGACCTCTACGACAATGTAGCCAAGATGGCCAACAAGCTGATGGGCACCACATCATCCATCATGGAGCAGAGCAAGCTGATAGTAACCAACAGCCACGAGCTCAACATATCAGCTGAGCACATCCAGCGCAGCATGGGCGACCAGACCGCCACGGTAGAGGAGATATCCACCACCATAGAGCAGATGTCGTCGTCGATAAGCCAGACCGCCGAAAACGCCGAAAACACCAAGGCCACATCCGAATCGATAGCCAACGACATCAACGAGGTGGCCATGGCATCCGACAAGACCCTGGAGAGCACACGCATGATCATCGAGAAAATCAAGGTGATAAACGAGATAGCCAAAAAGACCGACCTCCTGGCCATCAACGCCGCAGTAGAGGCCGCCCGCGCCGGCGAAAACGGCAGAGGATTCTCCACAGTGGCAGCCGAAATCAAGAAACTGGCCGAGCGCTCACGTGTGGCCGCCCTCCAGATCGACGAGGCTTCCAACAAGACCCTCGCCATCACCGAGGAGAGCACACGAATGATAGAGCAGATTACGCCACGCATTACAGCTAATGCCGAGAAAGTTTCCGAGATCGCCCTCGCCTGCGGAGAGCAGAAAAACGGCGCCGACCAGATAAACAACGCCATTCAGCAGCTGGCCACCATCTCCGTAGAAAACTCCAACGAGGCCGAGGTGCTTGTGGCTCAGGCCGAAAAGTTTGTACAGTACGCCGACATCCTGACCACCGACATGCAGTTTTTCAAGATAAAGGACGACAAGGGCGAAGCCATCAAGGAGATTTCGGATCAGCTGAAAGAGCACTCCAGCAAGATAGAATCGCTGAGGCAGGAGCTGGCCGACCGCGACGCCCACGATGCCGAGGTGGCCAAGATACGCGAGCGCCAGAAACTGCGCACCAATCAGAGAAAAGACAACAACGAATCCAAAACCGAATAAGAATTAAGCAGATATGGGAATTTTCAATAAAAAGATGCTAAAGTCCAAAAAGGGGAACAAGAACACAATCTGGGCGCGATACATGAAACTCATCGTGCCGGCAGTAATTGCGCTCATACTCCTCATGGACGCCGTGATATACGCCGTAGTGGCCAAAAACTCCAAGGAGACCATGACCAAAAACTGCTACAGCATAGTAGACCACCAGTGCAAGCTCATCAACGGAATATTCAACTGCTATATAGCTGATATGAATATTATGCGCCGCGCCTACCACGATAATCCAGAAGAGTTCATAGAATACTGCAAGGAGTTCATCACCGGCAATGTAAACCAGTACACATACATAAGGCTGATGCTGCCCGACGGCACATCGTATACCACAATAGGCGGCAAGGACCCCAACAGCTCCACACACCGCAAGCCGTTCAAGCAGATATTCGAGGAGGGCCGCGAGGTATCCATCAACAACGCCCACCCCACCGACCTAAGCGACGAGGACATCTTCAGCATATCGATACCCATAAAGCGCGACGGCAAAACCGTGGCCGTAATCTGCTCCACATTCCCAGCATCCATAATCGACGCACTGCTAAAATACGAGACCGAGCAGAACGCCCCCGGATTCATGGCCCTGGTGGACGACTCGTTTTACCTGCGCAACTATCACGGCGACATCAAGACCGTGAAGATAGAGACACTCGTGGAAATGGGTTTCGACGGACTGGACGAAACCATATACGGAGGAGCCAAGAGAATGAGCGAGATAGGCGAGCAGAAGGGCTCCGGCACATACTTGACTCCCCACGACCGGGGCAGATACACCATGATATGCCATTACATGGAGATAGGCGACTATCAGTGGTACATCACACTTAATATGCCATGGCTGATAATAAACAAGGACATACTCATAACAACGGGCGTATTGCTGGCTACCGCCATACTCACTATAATAGTGCTGCTGCTCATCGTGAAAAACATCACCCGCAAGGTGGTGATGGAGCCGCTGGGAGCCATCAACAGATTCTCCAACGATTTTGCCAACGGCAAGCTCTACTCCACCGAGACCCGCAACATCACGAGCAAGGACGAGCTGGCAACAGTGCGCGATAATATAGAGATGATGCAGCACAAGCTGGTATCGGTGGTAAACTCCATAAGGCAGTCGACCGACGAGGCCACCGGCAGCTCCAAGACCATAAAGGACACTGTGCTCCATATAAGCGAGGACGCTCTCGTGCAGTCGGCCTGCGTGGATGAGATTTCGTCGTCCATCGACAGCATGAACCTCTACATCATGCAGAACGCCGAGCTGGCCGAAAACACCAAAAACAATTCCGACGCCATAGAGTGCGATATCGACATGATAACCATGGCATCCGACAATACGCTGGAATCGATGCAGAACGTTATCAACAAGATCAAGATAATAAACGAGATATCCACCCGCACCGACCTCCTGGCCATCAACGCATCAGTGGAGGCGGCCCGCGCCGGAGAGAACGGAAAGGGTTTTGCGGTAGTGGCGGCCGAAATCAGGAAACTGGCCGAGCACTGCCAGAAGGCCTCCAAGGAAATCAACGAGCTGTCGTCGGATTCGCTGTTTGTAACAGAGCAGAGCGCCGAGTTCATCAAGAACACCATACCCAAAATCCGCGAAAACGCCGAGGAGATTTCCAAGATTTCGGAAATCTGCAACGAGCAGCTCGCCATGACCCACACCATCAGCCAGGCCGTATCGCAGCTCGTGGATATCACCACCAACAACTCGAAGAGCAGCGACGACATGCAGGTGGCCACTCAGACACTTTTCAAGAACATGACAGAGCTCCAGAAACAGATGGAATTCTTCAAGCTCGACAAGGGCAGCGGCAAGGACCGCACCACCATAATAGCCGAGATAGAGAAACACACATCCGACATCCTGAAGCTGAAGAGCAAACTCGTGGCCATAGCCGAATCGGCCAGCGACACCAAGGAGGCCGACAAGGAATTCGACTCTGCCATGGCCAACACCCAGGAGATGAGGAAACAGGAAACCAACGGGGACTCCCCTGCCGACGGAGAGCAGGAAGATATCTCGCCATTAGCTGAAAAAAACAATGACATAGACGAGATAATAGAGGCGCCCGGCAGCGGAAACGACAGCGCAGCCCGCGACAAGAACTCCCGCGACAACAATGCGCCGGGATTCAGCAGCAGACCCAAGAACAACCTCGACGGCGAATACGAGGAGTTCTAATGATACGCCATCAGCTGAAAAAAAACTATACACCGAACTACAAACCAAAAAGCATAATTATGGGCATAATATCCAAAACAAAGGATTTTATAAACAGGCACACCGTAAGCATCTGGGGCAAGTACATGAAAAAACTGCTCCCGAGCGTGATAATAGTGCTCCTGCTGCTGGATGTGATAATCTTTACAGTGGTACAGCGCACCAACTATACCAATACAGAGCTGATGGCGCGACAGAGCCTGGAGCTGCAGGCCAAGGCAATAGACAATATGCTGAAAGGCTACTCGTCGGAGCTGGTGATGATAAGGAACATGTGCATGAAAGACATCCTGAGCAATACAGAGAGGTTTCTGCAGAAGGCCGACGCCATGCTGAAATACAGCCGCAACGAGTGGAGCTACATCCGCATAACGTATCCCGACGGCAAATCGTACACCACCAAGGACGGACTGACCGCCATGGACGGCACCAAGGCCTCGTTCTACAAGCCCATAATGGAATGGAAACGCCCGTTCCACATGCGCCGCCCAATAAAGAGCCATCAGGACGGCAGCGACATTTTCTGTTTCAGTGTACCCGTTAAGGACTCTTCCGACAATATAGCCTGCATACTCACCGCCGCATTCCCAACCACGGAAATCGACGAGATGATGCACAATCTGAAGGCCAACGGAGCCGGATACAGCTCCCTGTCGGACGAGGAGATGGGATACCGCATCTATGTGGAGGGCAACATAATAGAATGGACCGCCGCCGGAATGGACAACATGGGTTTTGAGGACGTGGAGAAGATAGCCAAGGAAGGCTGGAAAAACCGCCCCGAGTTCCAATCTACCGAATACCGTGACCCTCAGGGCAATATGGTGCACTCGTTTGTATGCCCCATTGGCGAGACCAACCTCGTGCTATGCCTCAATATAGAGACCTACAAGCTGAACAGCAGCACTATATTAATAGGTATACTGCTCACGATAATGGCCATACTATCGAGCGCCATCATCATTATTATTATAAAGAGCGTTACCAAGAAGGTGGTGCTGGAGCCTCTGAACGCCGTCAACAAGTTTGCCACCGATATATCGGAGGGCAAGCTCTATTCCGACAGCGCCAATCTGATAAAGGACAATGGCGACGAGTTTGGCCCGCTGAAGGAGAATATCACCAAGATGCAGCAGAAGCTCTACAACGCCGTAAGCGATATCCGCCAGTATACCAAGGAGATAGCCGACGGATCGGATTCGCTGCGCCAGGCCTCATACAAGATCTACAACGACTCTCAGCTGCAGGCCAGCGCTGTAGAGAATATCCAGACATCGGTATCCAATATCACCAACTCGGTACAGCAGAACGCCAGCTCCACCATGGAGGCCAAGGAAATATCCGACAAGATATCGGAGGACATCCAGCAGGTAACCAACGCATCCACCGGCACAGTGGAGTGCATAGAGAATGTAATCTCCAAGGTTGAGATTATCAACGAGATAACATCGCGCACCGACCTCCTGGCCATCAACGCCGCAGTAGAGGCCGCCCGCGCCGGCGAGAATGGGAAGGGTTTTGCCGTGGTGGCCGCCGAAATCAGGAAACTCGCCGAGCACTGTCAGGAGGCTTCGCAGGAAATCAACCAGTCGTCGGCAGAGAGCCTCGATATCACCAAGAAATCGGCCGACCTCATCAGGCAGATATCGCCGCGCATCCAGGAAAACGCCGACAAGATAGCCCAGATATCCATGTCGTGCAACGAGCAGCTGAATATGACCACCAACATAAGCCGCGCCGTAATGCAGCTGGCCGATATCACCGAAAGCAACAACCAGAGCTCCAGCGAGATGAGCGAATACACCACACGCCTCACCGAGCTTCTGCAGCATCTGGATGTATCGGTGGAGTTCTTCAAGCTGCACGCCCACGAGGCCGAAAGCCGCAGCCAGCTGATGCAGGAGATAGAGCGCCACACATCAGAGATCCTGAAGCTGAAGAGCGAGCTGATACAGATATCGAGCCAGGACATCAGCGACGACGAGAGCGCATCCAGCAAGGCATCAGAGGCCATCGACAAGGCCACATCGGCCATCAGGGAGGCAGCTGATATCAAGACACCGGAGGTGGCCATGGCAGCTGATACGTACCAAAATACCACCGCTCCCATCAAGCAGAATCCTGCGCCAAATGGTCACAAACCGGGCGTAAATATCGACCTCGACTCGGAATATGACACGTTTTAGCTGACTGGGATTAATATTAGCTTAACACACACTTTTTAACAATAAGCCGATAGAGCATATTCTGATTAATAATTGTAGAATCCACAATCAAAACGTTAACATTTTGGTTGTGGATTTTTGCATTTTTGTCAGTTTTAATTAAGGATTACTTAATTGAAAAAGTTTTGCCAGCCCGATAATCTGCTATATCTTTGCATCGTAATCAGAAAGGAAATCTGAGCTACACCAAACGAAATTAAATAAAGGTTCTTTGAAATAATCTGATACTTTAGAGTTTGCTCGTTCATCTAACAAAAAACACTAACAGACACCCCCAATGCTCTATCCTGTCGACGATGTAGGAACACGGACATCACGAGACTTGTAACAAAAAACATGAAGGAACTCCCCAACACACATAAGGAGTAAGGATAAAAGAAAACAATATAGTATTAATTAAAAAAAACAAAGAAACCATGAAAAAGTTAGTAAAGAACGCAATCGCAGCTGCAATGGTATTTGCAGCAACAATGATGAACACAGTTAACGCATTTGCAGCAGACGCCGATACTCTTGAGAACGGCGACAGCTACGAGGCAACAATCTCTCCCGACGGCGAGGAGGTTGCAGAGGAGAATGCAATTGTAGTAGAGAACTGGATGCTTGAGGATATCTTCAAGGCCGAGACAGCCGAGACCTTCGAGGTTGAGAACTGGATGACCGAGAACATATTCGAGGCAGAGGCTGTGGCCGCTACCGTAGAGAACTGGATGACAGAAGACATCTACGCAGAGGCAGAGGCCATCAACAATGTAGAGGATTGGATGCTCGATACAATCTACGCTTCTGAGGAGG
>JAZUEG010000275.1:0-3415 GCA_045640025.1 Bacteroidales bacterium | reverse complement strand
CAGCGGAGATGCTGAAAACCGTATTTAAGAGAGTAGGTTTTAGAAATTTTTCTAGTTAGTAAACTATGATTAAAGGATTATTATCAACATTGAAGATTCCAAAGGACTTATTGGACTTTGCTTCTTCTGTCTTTGATTTTTTCAAAGCTCCTCCTCAGGGAGAATCCCGTCCTGAAAATTGTAAGCTTTTCAAATGCGAAACACTTACTATGGATAAGTTCAAGCAATTGGCTCAGAAGTATATGGTTCCCAATTGCAACGAAGTTGTAGCCATAAAGGCTCCCGAGAACACAGATTTCGTTTTGTATCTCACTTATTCGTTCAATAAGAAATTGCTTCCTCCTGAGTCTAATGTTTATATCACTCTTCATGCAAACCACCTTGATGAAGATGTTGATGAGTTGTTTGGTGTAGATGACATTGTAATTTTGAAATAGTACATTATGATATTTAGTGGATTAATAGCAGGTGCGGTTAGTCTCCTTGGCGTTGGAGGAGCAATTGCCGCTGCGATTGTTGTAGTTGGCTTAATAGTCATAGCTGTATATAAATTGTCGCAGCGTATCAAAGAGTGGCTGACTAAGGACAAGGTGAAAACCCTTGATCCTAAACAGGATAAGATTTTCTTGGGTAAGATTACAGAGAAGCTAAAAAGCGACAAAATCAAGGTTAAGAATATCGGTATTTATCAGGGTATCTACAATGAAGGCCAGGATGAAATCACTGAGATTAAGGCTTATGATGCCGAAAGCCTTGATGATGAGACTAAGCAGACTCTTGGAAATGACGATATCGTTTTGTTAAAGTAATTGTTTATGATACGAGTTTTTGTTTCAGCGGCAGTCGTTATGGCTGCATTGGCATTCTTTTTCTTGATTCGCAAAGGGAAGAAGAATGGTGGAGATAAAGAGTCGCCTGATTTGAAGTCTGAGACTGTTGAAAGTGAATTGTCTTTGGATGATGTGGTTGCGTATTTCAAATCGCTCAATCTAGATCCAAAGATTCATAAGCCGTTTATCGCTAATGGAAATAGTGAGAAGTTTCAACAGATTGCCTCTTTCAGATTTCCTAATGATAAAGCCGGTTATTCGCTTTTGGTGTTTGGTGTTTATGACTCCAAATCTGATTCTATTACTGAATGTCGTATTGTTTATGCTAAATCAATAGATTCTAAACTTATAGACATTCTTGGTGATGACCATTTGGTTTTTGTTAACTGATACATTATGGAAAATATACAGGAAGCAATATTTTGGTTTTTTGCGCCTTTATTGGCTGGTATAGTAGGTGGAGGTGCTGTTTTGGCAGTGGCTGCTGCTATAAGTAGTATAGTAGATAGTACTATTGATAGTTCTACCGTTATCCAAGAAGTCCACAAGGTACCCGAATTCAAAAATGCGGTTAAGGCTATGATCAAAGGAAAGAAAGTGCGAGAGGTGAATTTAAATATCTTTGGCTCGAATGATAAGGATTTGGGAACGCTTGATATCAAAACTTCTCAGTATGTTGCTGATTCTTTGAAAGTAGGACAAGTAATTGAACTTTGATATGGAATTTAAGGAGAAAATAAATGATAGCCAGAAGTTGGCATTGGAGCAGATTGAACAAACCATTATCTCCTTGATTAATGGTTCGGGCTATCCTCTCAATGTCAACTACGGAGCTGTCTTAGTCAAGAAGAAAGGTTTTCAGTCATTTGATATTACGCATAACGCGAATTTTTCTTTGAAAGGTAGCTTCGATATAGTTTATCGAATAACTGACGTTCTTAAGTCGTCAAACCTTGAGAAGATAATTCCCGATTGTGCGTTGGTTATCAAATTGGAAATGGTTTCTAAAGGTATGTCCAATGGACAAGAACAGTCGAGTTCCAGCGACAAGGATTTACAACAGTTTTTCCCGGTGGACCCTAAATACAATTTTGATCAAATAATAATGCCTGACGAATTGCGCAAGGAAATATTTGATGCAATAAAATTGTTGGAGTGTAAAGATTTGATATACAATACTTGGGGATACGGCAAGATAGAGCCTGTCGCCAAAAGTATATTGAATATGCACGGACCTGCGGGTACAGGAAAGACTATGTGTGCCCACGCTATCGCCAAACAATTGGGAAAGAAATTGTTGGCTCTCAATTACTCAGAGATAGAGTCTAAGTACTTGGGAGATTCCACCAAGAATCTCAAGAATGCTTTCGAAACAGCCATTAAAACAGATTCTGTCATTTTCTTTGATGAGGCTGATTCGTTCTTGGGCAAACGTGTTGAGAATGTGAGTCACAGTGCTGACCAAGCTTTAAACTCATTACGTTCTCAGATGCTTATTCTTTTGGAAGAGCATAATGGTGTTGTTTTATTTGCAACAAATTTGGTTTCCAACTTCGACCCTGCATTCAATTCCAGGATTCAGAAGCATATCAAGTTTGACTTGCCAAATAAGGAAGCAAGAATTGCAATCATCAAAAAGCAAATTCCAGATAATTTGCCTTTGTCGCAACCAATCTCAGACGAAGAGTTTTGCCAAGCCAGTGAATTCGCAGAAGGATTCAATGGCAGAGAAATCAAGAATGCAATGCTGAATTTGTATCTTTCAAAAGCAGATATCAACAATCCCAATATCACGTTCTGTGGTCAGGATGTTTGCGATGCTATGAAAGCCAAGAAAGAGGAAAAGGAAAAGCTCGAGCAAGACCGTCAGGAAAAACTTAAACAGAAAATCGCCACCAAGCTCAAGGAGAAAGTAGAGGAGGAAGATGCTGTAAAGGAGTTTGAGGAGAAACGCAAGGCCGAGAAAACTGCAAAAGAATCTGAAGTTTAATTATTTTTCGTCCCAGTTCTTGAGATAAGATTGGGACGGAAAAAATTAATATTATGTAAGTAAAATGCTTCACCTTAGACAGAATGAAGTATGGAAACAATCAACTTTCCAAGTTAAGAAGTTTGTTCTTCTTTATTGAATATCAGTATCCTATCATAAAAATTGCACAAAATAATTGCACGATTATTTTGTGCAATTTTTATGATAATACATTGGATACTAATTTATTCCCAATTGTCTCGGCTATATTCCCCACAAAAAAACGCTTCGCGTCAATTCCCTCTGACGCGAAGCGTTTCTCTTATAATCTATCTGCGGAAATCCGCCTAATCTGCGTTATCCGCGTTATATCTGCCCCCAAGGCAATTTACTACTCGTATTCCTGCCAGCTCTTGATCTGAAGATCCTCTTTGCCCATACGGCAGAAGGCCTCGATGAAGGCTGAGGCGAGTCTGGCGTTGGTGATGAGAGGAATGTTGTGGTCGATAGCGCTGCGGCGGATCTTGTAGCCGTTGGTGAGCTCCTGCTTTGTGTGGTTCTTTGGAATGTTTACGATGAGATCGAACTTGTGGTCGTGGATCATATCCATTACATT
>JAZUEG010000274.1:0-9614 GCA_045640025.1 Bacteroidales bacterium | reverse complement strand
ATAAGCGACCTTACCCAGGCCATCTACACCATCCGCAGCGGTCACGATTACTACTCGGAATCCATCACCCACATCCTGCTGCAGAGATACATCAACACCATGAGTCCAAATGCCTCGCAGACAGAGAGTGAGGAATACAACGACGACTCTCAGGCGCTGTCATCGCGTCAGATAGAGATTCTGAAGCTCTGGGGCGACGGCCTCACAAATCAGGAGATAGCCGACAAGCTCTTTATCTCTGTGCGCACCGTGGAGACCCACAAGAACCACATAATGCAGAAGCTGAACCTGAAATCGAGCGTAGACCTCATGAAGTTTGCCATCAGGAACAATATCATCACGATATAGCGCCATCAGCTGATACGGTGAAAATATCACGCCATTAGCTGATACAATAAAAGTATCACGCCATCAGCTGATACAGTAAAAATAAAAACTCCGTACATTCCCGAGAGACTGTACGGAGTTTTTTGTATTTTATGTTTTTGGGCAGCTAATGGCGATTAGTTGCCGAACCATACACCGAATGTGATGCTGAAATTGTGGTTGCGAACCGACTTGAGCTCAGGGCTGAGACCAAGCTCGTTGAAGCCCCAGGCGTAATCGATGCCGGCGTATACGGCTCCGAAGAATGTGGCGCCACAGCCGGTCTGGATACCCATATCCATGTTCTTGTAGCCCCAGCCACCCTTGTCGATCTTCTTGAAGATCTTGGTGTCGCCAGTAACGGGGTCAGACGACTTGCCGCCGATGGCCATGCCGAAGTATGGGCCTACGTGAGGATCGATTACAATATTATTGGCCACCTCGAGATTGTATTTTACGAGTATGGGAAGCTCCACGTGGTGAGTGCTCACCTTCCAGCTGTCGGCATTGCCCTCGCCCTTCATGTTGCGCTGGCTGTAGAGGAAGCCGGGCTGGATGGAGAGCGGCGAATCGCCAAGAGGCATGCTGTATACAGCGCCAAGGTGAAGGCCAACGCGTGAATCTACCGGCTGATTGGTGTAGGATGCGAGATTCATGCCGATACGGATTCCTATCTGGGCGTCGTCCTGTGCGAAAGAGGCAACAGCTGAAAGCATTGCAACTGCTACCATGAGAAATAATTTCTTCATAATTGGAATGATTTAAAGTTTGAATATTATATTAATTGCAAGTGCAAATATAAAACAAAAAATTATTTGGCCGCAAAGATAACGTAAAGAATTTTTCAGTAATTTTGCAGAATTATGAAAAGCTCGGCACAGCAGTTGGACAGGATGATAAACACACCGGTCCAGAAATTGATACCATCATTGGCGGGTCCCACGATTCTAAGTATGCTGACCTCGGCCATCTACAATACCACAGATACATGGTACGTATCGCACCTTGGCGACAGCGCCACGGCAGCCATAGGTGTAGGTTTCCCGATCCTGGCCATCATCCAGGCGTTCGGATTCTGGATAGGAATGGGCGCGGCGAGCAACATCTCGCGCTTCCTGGGCAAGAAATGCGTCCACAAGGCCAGCACCATAGCCACGTCGGCGGTGGTGATGTCGGTGGTGGCGGGATTGATGATTGTTTGCCTCGGAATGGTTTTCAACAGGGGAATAGTAAGTTTCCTTGGCGCCACCGAGACCATCCTCCCCTACGCCCAGGAATACAGCAAAGTGATTTTTTATGGTGCGCCCCTTACGTGTGCCTCATACGTATTCAACAACCTGCTCCGATCTCAGGGACGCGCGTTTTTCGCCATGATAGGCGTTGTGTCGGGCTCGATAATAAACCTCGCGCTCGATCCCATCTTCATCTTCACATTCGATATGGGAATCCAGGGCGCGGCGCTCAGCACGGTTTTGTGTCAGGCCATCAGCTTCTTTTTCATGGGCATGGCGCTTTTCAGGAAAGACACTCTCATAAAACTCGGCAAGGAGTATATATCCAGGATACCAGGCGTTTACATGCTGATACTTTCAACGGGACTTCCATCATTGTTCCGTCAGGGTTGTGCGGCGGTAGCTAATATATTACTTAACCGTGCAGGCGCTGTCTATGGTGACGCAGCCGTGGCCGCCATGAGCATTGTCGGAAAAATCAGCTTCATGTTCGGAAGCATGGTGGTGGGCTTCGGACAGGGATTCCAGCCTGTGGTTGGTTTCGCATACGGGGCCGACAACTTTGCACGTGTCCGCAAATGCTACAAGTTCTCGCTGATGGTGATGGTATCCATCTGCGCCGTGTTCGGAGTAATCTGCTTCACGCTCCCCGAATGGATAATGCAGCTCTTCAACGTGGAGAGTCAGGACGTTGTGGAAATCGGCGCATTCACTCTCAAGCTCATCAGCTTCTCGATACCATTCCAGGCGGTGGTTATTTTAGCTAATATGTTGCTTCAGGTAACGGGTCAGAAGTTGCTGGCCTCCATCACGTCGCTGATGCGTCAGGGAGTGATTTACATACCTTATATTATTATAATGCCGACCTTCATCGGACTGAGGGCCGTTCAGACAGTTCAGCCTGTTAGCGATATTATAGCAGGAATCGTGGCTGGAGTGGTTACTTGGTGCTTCTTCAGGAATTTGGGGAAGAAGGAATAGAGACGGACCGCGGTCCGTATTCTACAGAACACCCTCGATTTCGTGAAAAATCGGCATATTTTCACTCTCGATTTCGTGAAATTTTGGCACTTTTTCACTCTCGATTTCGTGAAGAAAAATTTGGAAAAGTGGATTACAGGTATTACATTTGCAGAAAAATCAGCAAAAATTTTGGAATAAAAAATGAGACGAAAAAACGGAGTATTTACACGCACGTCCGTGCGTCTCTACGAGCGGACAAGACGACAAACCTATGAAACAACTTTAACTTTTAACCACTCTCCTACTCTTTTTCTGCATCACCGCCTCGGCGCAGTCCAAATTGAGGATCAGCACTATGGACGGTGAGGAATTCTCGTGCTTGAATTGTTTTTATTCTCTAAGAGGGTAAGAGATATAAGAGTTTTTAATTTTTTTTAAGACGGAGTTTCCTTCGAAAACTCTTGGAGTAATTTTTGAAAAAAATTACGTCTCTTAAAACGAGTAAGGCTCTTAACTCTCTTACACTCTTAGAGAATTGTATTTCAACGAACTGACGTTAAATAATAATCTGTGTTATCTGTGTCATCTGTGCGAAACTTACACCGCCAATCCCTTGCCCTGCCATTTCATGGAATGCCAGCGGCGCATGAGGATTATTCCGCGGATATTCTCGTCGAGGAGGAAGCCTACCCACATTCCGATGATGCCGAATCCGCATGGAATGCCGAGCACGTAACTGAGGCCTACCGCTATCAGCCACTGGAAGATGATGCCGACCACTACTGGATAAACGGCGTCGCCAGTGGAACGGAGTGTGCCTCCCGCAAAAATGTTGCAGACTCTACCCACCGACAGCACAATGTCGATGAAGAAGATTATGGTGCCTATCTTGATGATATTTGGATTGTCGGTAAGGAACGAGAGAATCGGATAGCCCAACAACGCAAGCGACGAACTCACAATCATAGTGATTATCATGGCGCGCTTGAAGATGAAATTGCCCATGATATAGGCGGCGTTTTCCTTGGTCTTGCCCACGAGGTGACCCACAAGAATGTCGCCTCCCTGAACGATGCTGCACACGAAAAGGTTCACGAACATGATGCAGTTGGCGCAATATGTTCGGGTGGCGAGGGCCTCGTTGCCGAGTTTGTTGATGAAATATGTGATGGCCACCTGACTGGTGCAGTAGCTCAACTGCTCGCCCGCGGCGGGAATGCCAATCTTCAAGACATTCTTCAACTCCACCCACGGGAAAGGCTTGAACCATTCGAGAGGGAACTTGCTGATATGTTTCTTGGTGTGGATTATCAGGAGAATTATCATCGACACGGCGCGGCTGACGGCGGTGGAGATTGCGGCGCCCTCCACTCCCATCGCGGGGAGTCCGAAGTGTCCGAATATCAGCGCGTAGTTGCCCACGATATTAAGTATGTTGACAACCACGGTTACACGCATCGGATATTTGGCCTTGTCGGCGCTGCGGAGAGAGGCCGAGAGCATCAGCGATATTGCCTGGAAAAACGAGAGCGATCCCGTAATCCTGAGATATGTGGCGCCGTCTTCCATCAATTCGGGACGCAGGCCCATGAAATCGAGCAGAACCTCGGCCTGATAATAGAGCACGGCGCTCATTGCCAGACCGATAACTACATTCAGCAGTATGGAGATTCCAACCACCTGAACGAGTCTTTTCCTGAGGCCCGCGCCTATATACTGGGCACAAACGATGGCAGCGCCCTGCGATATGAACTGATACACGAGGAAAACCAGCGACATCAACTGGTTGTCAAGACCCACGGCGGCCACAACATTGTCGCTTCCGCCAGCCACTCCCGTATCGAGGTGACTTAGCATTACTGTATCCACCGCGCCCAAGAGCATTACGAGCGCGATTTCGATGAGGATAGGCCTTGTGAGGGTCTTCAACTGGGTTTTGAGGGTTGGAGTGCTGAGAGTTTCCATGATTTAGTTTTTACCCTGCAAAATTACGGCTGAAATGTGAAAATAATATTAAGGGAATATTGTGAAATGGTAATTTAGTTTTTTTATAGATAGAGGGCTCTATAAACTGAATCTCACAAATTTAACACCATCCAAATCAAGGTTTTCGTCAACTACATTGAGAGGATTTTCCTGATTGTCCATATATTTGCCGATTTCGAAGGCAATAATAAGCCTGTTCCCACTCTCCGACGGACAATACATCTTGCCAATCATTGTGCGGAAGTGATTGTTAACAAATGATGACAGGGCATCAGAGGATGGAAAATCGTGGTGGAAGAAGTGGTAATGATCGTTGAGGATTTTAACAGTTAATTCACGGAATTTACGATGCGCCTCCGATTTAAAAGCACGTTTCACCACCAAATTATTGCTTGTGTACATAGTCAACACATAAAGAAAATTAATATCGAAATGCGCTAACAAAAGCGTATCCCTATCAAAAAGTCTGTTGTCGAAGTGTACAGAAATATCTTTTGTGAAATCAAATCCCTTATCAACGAAACCCTTCTCTGAAAACCTCAGTTCCTTGTCCATAATTCCGCTGATAAAGAAATTAGGGGTCACATTATAACCTTCGGTTAAATTATCCCTATAATTTAGGCTGGTCAGGTCCTTGGAGGTGTTGTCTTTCACAAACAAATTAATCATTGTCTGGATTATATTTTTGGCGTAGGTGTATTGCTTGTAATGGGCCGTATCATGAGGCTTGTCTCCAATTTTGTAATACTTACTGTCTCCAATATAATAGACTTCATTATTATGCACCAAATCAGAATATTTGAAAAGATGGTCAATAATTTTGCCGTCATTTTGCATTTTAAGACCTTCAATATAGGCAGACTTGTCGCTGATAAGGTCATCGACCATATCCTCAAAAACAAGATTGAAATCCGACACAAGCAAATAATCATCCTTGCTGGATGATGAATTAACTTCCCCGATTTTCTCAAAAAAAGAATAGCAAAGTTTCCAAAGCGCCAAATCCTTGTCAGAAAAATATTTGTATTTAATCTGACGAAGACGGATTTTGCCAAACGAACGCAAATAACGCTTGAACTGGGTGTGTTGAATAAGTTTGTAATTAAGATTAATTGGAGACTTGAAACCAAAGGTCACATTTATGTAATTTAGAATCGAATAGAATATAACCAACAATTCCTCGTCAAAATTGATTTGTTTGGATTTCGAAATCGGATTCAAATAATACACATCGTCACCATCCACAAATGAACTTGTACGAGAAAGTGTTTTGTTCCAATCTATATTATTTGAGCCCGAATGTTGATTTTGAACCTTGAACATGAAATAGTTACGATTCTCATTATTGAACTTAATCAATGAGAGAATAATATCCAGCAAAGTATAATCTGCCTTACGGCTGTTGATGGCTACATTAGAGAAAATATGTTCCTCTCCAATTCCGTCTCGTTTGTTGACAACATATTTTTTAATGGCACGATAAATCCAAACAGACAGATTGCATAGAAAATTCTTTTTGTTAGAATTTTCATTATTTGCTTGTCTGCTAAAACCAAAGTCAATAAGATTTTTAGGCTCGATATTTCCAAAAACTTTTCCTTTCTGATCAACAATAACTTTGGGTAGAAAGAATACACAATCTCCCAATCGGGTATCGTAGCAATAGCCGACATACTTGAAATTCACTCCTTCATTGGTTTTCTGTTTCAGTAAGTCGAGGCCAATTTCCTCGATATCCTCAGGCTGATAATTAACTCCTTCTACTAATAATCTCATCGTTAATTTTAATTTATATTATCGTCATCAGATTCGGGCACAAAAAGATTGTCAAGGAATTCCTTTACCTTTGATTCATCTACCTGACCATCAGATTTGTACATGTCAGCAAACTTAACAACTCCAAAAGGATTGTTTTCCAAATCCTTGAAAACATCATTCCAAAGATAGAAAAGAACTTTGGAAACAAACAAATCAACGGAGATTTTGTTATCTACAGCCTTTACGAACCAATAGCCGATCTTTTTGTCTTCTGATTCTGTAGCCTGATAAATTCTTGTGTTGATTGTTTGAACAAAATCCCACCAATTATAACCATGGGCAACGTCAATTATGAAATTTTGGCCTTCGTCTTTGATAGCGAAATACTTCCAGTCCCAACGACGCTTGAAAGCCGAATCCATCGGGAAAAGACTTTGGTCGCTGGTGTTCATGGTGGCTATAATGTTGAAATTATTTGGCAAACAAAGTTTTCTATCTTTGATACCATCACTGTCCTCACCAAGTATACCAATAAGATAATCTGCCAAATCTTCGTTGGCGTTAATTGGATATTCAGAAATTCCATCTTTGCGGTCAAGAAGTTGGAACAAATCGCCAAAAATAGAAGCACAGTTTCCTCTATTAATCTCTTCAATTATCAGGAATACAGGAAGCGTTGGATTTTGCCAAGCCTTTATATAAGCCTTTGTAAACTGCTGAGGAACAAACTTGTATTGAATTCTATCCTCGTCACGCTTTCTTATTGGCTTGTAGCAACCTACAAATTGAGCGTAATCATAATCGGGAAAGAAAGTGGTCCTGAAAACAAACTCGTCAGGAATTTGCAATTTGGATTCAATCAATGTCTTGACAGCATAACTTTTGCCACTGCCAGGAGTTCCGTAAAAGATAGATTGATAAGTGTTGAACGATTGAGGAAGAAGCAAAGACTGTTTTTGTGATACATTAAATTTGTTATCTAATGTTATAAGCACATAGATATCCCTGCCTTGAACATTTTTCCTTTGTTCAATCCTAAAATATTTACTGTAGAAATTATCAACGATATATTTTAGCACACCAAAAGAAGGGGCATTCAATTTATCATCCTTGTCCCAACCCATTGATACATAAACATCATTGCCTATATATTTTATAGGCTTATCAAAAGTTTGGCCAACAAGGAATTGTTTTCTGAACAAACCTGACTTAATATCCGTTCTTTCTATCCAATACCAATCATTCTTTTCTGATAGGAAAGGTTGAAGTGTAAGTAATTCATCCACATCGCTCAAATTTTTTAAAACAAATTGAGCGAAATGATTAAGATAATAAATAGGCTCACTTTCGGACTTCAAAGACGCAGATGGATTGTCACCATAATTTGCTCCAAATAGGGAACCAAATTTCTTAGCCCTCAAAAATGCTTCATAATTATCCAACGCGCATGAATATTGATTTTTACCAGAATTCACGCCATCTCCACCGCTATTATATTTTTTGAACTTTGGAAACTGTTTCAACCGTTTCACCAAATCTACCAACTCGTTTGGGTCATCGATATCATATAATGAGAAATCATCAAGATTATCCATTTCACAAATGCACTCATGAATACGTTTGAAATCCTTGTAATTATTATAACTACCAGGAGCGCTTGAGCATTTCTGGATATATTCCTTATATAAGTCTTGTTTTGTCATAAAATTATATTGTTAGGTTAAAATGTTATTTATGTTGATTTCTATATTGAATACGAGCATTTGTCATTTGCTCACGAATACCTCCTTTTTTTCTGAAATCATCTTGAATTTTGCAGAGATACCTGTAAAGCATGTAATCTACTTGATGGATTATTGTAAGGCACAAATTCGCAATCATCTCATCATCGCAACGAGTAATCACATCTCTAAAATACGCTGAATCATTATGCTGCGTGCATGCGTTACGTGCCCGCGTTCCTTTGTTTGATTGGTAGTCCCATAGCTCTTTGTTTCTAACCCGTAGATAATCCTCGTAATCAAGTTTCAGTTCCTGAAGACTTGCTTTGGCCACATTGATCAATTTAATCTCGGTTTCGCTGGACGTAGTAGAAGCAGCACATCCCTCAGCGATATTTTGTTTCCCGCTTCTTGCCGCTTGTAACATTTGGTCAACGGTTCTATCGCTACAAGATAGATATTTTTTTACAAAATAGTAAGTAATATCATAAATGCATTCCGTCTTTTGAAAGACTACCAAATTTTGATAATTACCTTTTTGAGGAAGAAAATTTTCAGCCATAGTGATTTATTTTAATTATGGCAAAGATAAAAAGTATATTTCTAAAATCAAAATATAATTAAATATTATAAGTCTTATAAGTCATATAAGGCCTATAACTATAAGACTTATATGACTTATAAGACAAATGTTTCATCAACATTTCTCACTTTCCAATCTTCTCAACCACCTCAATACAAAACAAATCCAAACTTGCATTTCCTTCTCGCGCTTTCTGAAGATTATTGCTTTTCGTCAACTCGCGGCCAATGTTGTGATAGTTTAGATTTTTTGCATTGGTGTTTATGAATTTGGAATTGCCTTTTAGGCGACTGACTAAATCCCTTATTTTTTCTTTACCCCAAATATCCCCCCATCCACATATCCGATAGCCTCATTTTGTGTTGATTGTCGGATTGGGTCTTTTTGATGAGGCGTTTAATTTTTGTGTAGCCGTCGTCGTTGCGTAATGCTATGAAGAGGCGCTGGCTCTCGTCGTTGAGGTCTAGGCCGTCAAGGAAAGCGGGATTGTGGGTTGTCATTATTATCTGCTTTTTGTGTTTCTGAGCGAGCGACGACAATTTTTTTTTCACACCCTCACCCCTATCAGCAACTGGTCGTCCAACTGCGGGACTTGTTTTCTGGCGAGGCCGGCGTAGTAGGGGCCTGAGCACCAGTTGTCGACCACGGATTCTATTACGGATTTTTGGATAGAAGTATCGAGGAAAGCCACCTCCTGGAGGATGTCGTTAAGCTGGGAGTTGCCGAACTTTGTGGAGCTGTCGTCGCCGCCAAACTGGTCGGCAATGCCGTCGCTGAAGGCGTAGAGCATGTCGCCGGGATGGATCTTGAACTCGTGGTTGGTAAAACGGGCATTTTCCCTCAGTGGATTGTTGCCGATGGAAATCTTGTCGGGGCGGTGGGTGATAATCTCTCCGTCGTGAAACTGCACGAGCGGACGGCGCGCACCCGAATACTGGGCCGTGATGCTCGTGCGGTCAAAAATCACAATCGCGCAGTCCATGCCGTCGGAGAAATCCTTGTCGC
>JAZUEG010000273.1:0-2932 GCA_045640025.1 Bacteroidales bacterium | reverse complement strand
GGTCGTTGGCGTTCAGGGCCTTGTCGTAGCGTGCTGTAAGCTCGTCGATCTCCTTCTGGGTAGCGAGTACGCGCTCGTTGGTAGAGAGGAACTGCTCCTTGTCGAACTTGTCGCCGAAACGCTTTGCGGCCTTCTCCACTTCCTTCTCTATCTTTGCGTAGAGCTTGTCGCGGTGCTCCTCTATGAGGTTGTCGGCGCGGTAACGCTTCTTTGAATCCTTGTTGTCGATGAGAGGGTCATTGAAAGCTGATACGTGGCCTGATGCCTCCCAAGTCTTAGGGTGCATGAAGATGGCGGCGTCGATACCAACGATGTTCTCGTGGAGACGTGTCATAAACTTCCACCAGTATTCCTTTATGTTGTTCTTGAGCTCCACACCGTTCTGACCATAGTCGTATACGGCGGCGAGTCCGTCATAAATCTCACTTGATGGGAATATGAAACCGTATTCCTTGCAGTGTGAGATGATTTTTTTAAGATTATCTTCTTGCTGTGCCATTTTATATGTTTGTTTTTATTAATAATCTGAGCTTGCCTTCAGCAGGCGCTCCACACCTTTCTTTATTATATCGTCGGGACGGGCGAAACAGATGCGGACTACGTTGGTCTTGGTGTTGTCGTGATAATATACCGACATCGGGAATGTAAGTATGCCGAAATCCTTGGCCAGACGCTTGCAGAAATCCTTGTCGCAGTCGGTGGATATTGCGGAGTAGTCCAGCAGCTGAAACCATGTACTCTCCGTGGGCATCAGCTTGAATCTGCTGTCTTTCAGCTGACGGCATACCAAGTCACGTTTCAGCTGATATGCATCACGTATCTTTAGCAGTATATCCGGAGAGGCCTTCAGAAGGTCCGACATTGCGTATTGCGCGGCGGCATTGGATCCGTTGCATATATAATTGTGCATACGGCGTATCTCCTTGGTGATATCTGCCGGAGCGCAGCAGATTCCGGTTTTCCAGCCGGTGGCGTTCAGGGCCTTGCTGAGCGATGTTATCACTATGGCCTGCTTGGCGAGCGCCGGGTAATTGGCTATCGAAACAAACTTGCGCCCGTATGTAAGCGAGCTGAAGGTCTCATCAGCTAATACGGTGATCTTGCTGCCGGCCACTATTTTCTGAAGGTTCTTGAAATCATCGTCGCTGTATACCATGCCCGATGGCGTGTGGGGCGAATTGATGATTATCATCTTGGTGCGCTGGTTTACCATGCGGATTACCTCGTTCCAATCCACCCGGTAGTCGGGATGGCGGAGCGTTACGAACAGCGGAGTTCCGCCGTTGATCCTGATGGCCGGCACGTAGTTCTCGTAAGACGGCTCCAGGATTATCACCTCGTCGTCCTCGTGGATTACCGCCGTAATGGCCGACCAGATGGCCTCCGATGCGCCCGCGGTGATGGTGATTTCGGTAGTAGGATTGTATTTGTGGCTGTGGAATTTCTCGTAGAATCCCGCCATTGTGTTCCTCAAAGCCTCCAGTCCCTCTATGGGCACATACTGGCTGCGGCCATCCTGAATATGCCTGATGATGCCGTTCTTGAGTGGCTGTGGCATATCCAATCCGGGCACGGCGGCTGCAAGGTCTATGCAGTCGGAGCTCTCGGATGCGATTTTCTGAATCTCAGCCAATGCCGTCTTGGTGGTTTCTGGTAGTTTTGAGCGCAACATTTCTTTTATCTGATTTGGCTGGTAAAATTACATAAAAAAATCCATTCTCCCAAAAAATATTTTCTTTTGGAAGAATGGATTTTTGATATTATGCCATTAGCTGATGGCCCAAAGCCGTTAGTCTATTGGATTGCCGTTGATATCCAGGCCGTCGATCTTGTTGCCAAGCTGGTCGATCCAGAAGTATACGGTGTCGGCGTTGCCCACGTGGAGGCATACCTTGGCGCGTCCGTCGTGGAATGTCTCGCCTGTTCCGTCCATCGTCTTGTAGTTGAAGTCGTATACAGGGGCTATCTTCACTATGCCGAATGTATCCACGTATCCAAACTTACCCTTCTCGAGGTCGGTGGGGTCGTAGCGGTACTTGAAGAGTCGGAGTCCCTCGGTAGGACGGCGCAGGCTCAGGAAGTATGTTGCGCTGTCGGCGTCTATGTCCTGCTGTACCTTGCGGATGTAGCTTTCCTTGGCGAGCATTGCCTTGGCGTAGCCGAGCTGTGCCAGCGAGTCGGTGTTGTCGTGGCGGCGGGCCATGTCGTAGGCGTATATTGCCGAATCCACGTAGTGAGGTGTGGCGAGGCTCATGTTGGCGAGGTAGTAGTCGCCCTTGCTCAGGTACTGGTCCTTGGATGTTACTGCCGGATTTACGGTTATCAGATCATCTGTATCAGCTGGCTGGTGCGATATCACGCGCTTGCCGAATAGGTAGAGCGCCACCAGGGCCAGTATTACAAGCAGCATTACCACTACGCCCCATATTGCACGGTTGCGCAGCTTGTCGGCCTTCTGCAGCTCGCGGATGTTGGGGTCTATCTTCTTGGCCTTGTAATAATAGAATGGCGCTATGAAGATATTGAGCCAGCGGAGCAGCGGGTGCTTGAAATAGTTGGAGTTTTCGAGATACATGGCCAGGTCCAGGCGCTCCTTGATTTCCTCGTTCTGAGGGTCGAGATTCAGCGCGGCCTTGAAGTTCTCTATCGCCTTGGCAAATTCGCCCACCTGGAGCAGCGATTCGGCCTTGGCTTCCAGATATTTGGTTTCGGCCTCGTCGTCCCTTATCAGCGGCGATAGTGTGGCGGTCTCAAGTGTCTGGATCTCAGAGAGTGTCTCCTCGTAGTCGTGGATTACGTTCATGGCCTTGTTGTAGCTCTCCGATGCGTTTATGTAGTCGCGCTTGGCAAACTGGAGGTCGCCCAGTATCATGTAATACTTGTATGTGAGCTTGAAGTTGGCCACGCCTACGCCCTTGTAGTAGTCGCTCTT
>JAZUEG010000272.1:0-1689 GCA_045640025.1 Bacteroidales bacterium | reverse complement strand
AAACATAACAAAAATGACATTTCGTAAAATCGCAATGGCCGCCAATATGGCCGTTCTTTCGCTGCTGTCCGGCCAAGCAATGGGTCAGAACCCTCAATCCGCAGACAGCATTGCGAATGTAGAGCTTCGCGAAGTCAAGGTATTATCGGCCCGAGTGCCACTCACCAGCGCACAGACTCCACAGCAGGTGGCCGTTATCAGCGGCGATGATATCAAGAGCCTGCCTGTCAACACCATCGACGACCTTCTGAAATTCGCCGTCGGAATCGACGTGCGTCAGCGTGGCAACGGAGTGCAGAGCGACCTCAGCATCCACGGCGGCACATTCGACCAGGTGACCGTGCTCATGAACGGCATCAACATCACATCGCCCCAGACCGGCCACCTCAGCCTCGACTATCCTCTCTCGGCCGACGACATAGAGCGCATCGAGCTCCTTGAGGGCCCGTCGGCGCGCGTGTTCGGTACTTCGGCCTTCACCGGCACTGTAAACATCGTTACCAAGGATCAGGAGCCAGCTAATGGCGTGGGCACAAGCGTATCCGGCCTCGTGAACATCTTTGCCGGCGACCACGGTTATGCCGGAGCCAACGGACGCGTAAGCCTCTCGCACAATGCCGGTTTCAGCTCTGATGGATCTGCGGCGCGCATGATTCATAATGTATCAGCTGGCTATGCTACCGACGACGGCGATACCCCTAACTCTTCATACAATGTTCAGAGATTCTTCTATCACACAGGCTACCGCGCCAAGAACCTGAAGGGCGATTTCCAGGCCGGATATTCCTACAAGCCTTACGATGCCAACACTTTCTACGGCGCATCCAGCACCGACCAGTGGGAGAGCAACGAGCATTTGATATTAGCTGCCAGTGCCGAAGCCACAGTGGGCAAGGTGCACATAAACCCATCATTCGCCTCCGACCGCCGATACGACCATTACCAGTGGCACAAGGACAATCCAGCCGGCGAGAACTTCGCGCGCTGCGATGTGCGCACCACCGGCCTCAATGTATGGACCGAGAATCTCCTGGGCCGCACATCATTCGCCGTTGAGATGCGCAACGAGCTGATATACAGCACCAAGCTCGGCGAGATGATGAAGGAGTCGGAGTTTATGGATACCAAGGGCCGCGACGCCGAGGACGGCAAGCAGTACAACCACAAGGCCGACCGCACCAACATCTCCGTAATGGTGGAGCACGATATCATTCTCCCCAAGTGGACAATCTCGCTCGCCATGCCGGCCATCACAAATACCGACCTCGACCACAAGTGGAGGTTCTGCCCGGGTACCGACATCAGCTACCGCCCCAGCAACAACTGGAAGATTTTCGCCAATGTAAACTCGGCTCTCCGCATGCCTTCGTACACCGATCTTTATTATTCGGGAGCTAATATCGTGGGCAATACCGACCTCGACCCTGAGCGCACTGTAGACTACGGTTTCGGCGCCAAGATGAGGTACAATGGTTTCCAGTCGGAGCTGAGATTCTACGGATCGCACCGCACCGACATGATCGACTGGGTGATCTACGCATCGGAGCCTGATGGCGCAACATTCCGCTCAGGCAACTTCGAGATGGACAACAAGGGTGTTGAGTTCATGTTCGCATGGCTGCCCCGCGAGATCTGGAACAGCAATCCTATCCGCAAGTTCCAGATCCAGTATGCCTACAACGATGCCGA
>JAZUEG010000271.1:0-1768 GCA_045640025.1 Bacteroidales bacterium | reverse complement strand
GGAGCGCCTTCAGAAGGCTCTCAAAAACCTGATAGAGGTTACAATATACAAGATAATAAACATCGAGAAAGGCTATTTCGACCTCTTCTTCGGCGCCGACTGGAGCCACCACTCCGAAAACAATTCATACGGACACGACATAGAGGGCTCATGGCTGCTCTGGGAGGCCGCCGAGGTGCTCGGCGACGAGGAGCTCCTGGAGATCTGCAAGCCTATCTGCATCAAGATGGCCGAGCAATCACTCCGCGACGGCGTGGATACCGACGGCGGCATCATGAGCGAGGGCACTAATGGCGTGGTAGAGGATTCCGACAAGCACTGGTGGCCTCAGGCCGAATCCATCGTGGGATTCATGAACGCATACCAGCTGACCGGCGACGAGAAATTCCTCCAGGCATCAATCAACGCCTGGGAATTCACCAAGAAATACATCATAGACCACGAGAACGGCGAATGGTACTGGCGAGTTGCCAAGGACGACCACAAGGTATACACCGAGGAGCAGAAAACCGGCCCCTGGAAGTGTCCATACCACAACTCGAGAGCCTGCATGGAGATAGCAGAGAGATTTATGTAATAAAAAAGCGGCAGCGCCACACGAAGTGTGACACTGCCGCTTTTTTCATCTCATCATCTCCCTCACCTTGCTCTCTATGGCCTCGCTGTCGTAGCCGCAGAGGCGATAGAGGTCGCGGGGCGAGCCGTGCTCTATGAAACGGTCAGGAATGCCGAGACGGCATATACGCGGAGTATATCCGTGGTCGGCGCAGTATTCGAGCACAAGACTGCCGAAACCTCCCTGAAGGGCATTGTCCTCCACGGTAATTATCTTATCGAAACGCTTCAGGATATCCTCCATAAGAGCCTCGTCGAGAGGCTTAATGAACCTCATGTCGAAATGAGCGGGCCGGATACCCTGCGCGGAAAGCCTTGCCACAGCCTCCTGAACCTCGTGGCCGATGGTGCCGATAGAGAGGATGGCAAGCCCCTCGCCGTCATTTATCATGCGGCCGCGGCCAATCTCAATCCTCTCGAAAGGCTTCTGCCAGTCCCTGTTGTAGCCATTGCCGCGCGGATAGCGGATGGCGATGGGCGCATCCACATACTGGGCGGTGTATAGCATATTGCGGAGCTCTGTCTCCTCCATGGGAGCCGCCACCGTAATATTGGGAATATGACGCAGATACGATATATCGAAGGCGCCCTGGTGAGTAGCGCCATCAGCTCCCACAATGCCGGCCCTGTCGAGACAGAGCACCACGGGAAGCCTCGGCAGGCACACATCGTGGATTATCTGGTCGTAGGCCCTCTGCATGAATGTAGAATATATATTGCAATACGGAAGCAGACCCTGAGCCGCCATTCCGGCCGAAAACGTGACGGCATGCTCCTCGGCTATGCCCACATCAAACACGCGCTCGGGATATTTCTGGGCCATGATATTGAGCGAGCATCCGGTAAGCATGGCCGGCGACACTCCCACAATATTGGGATTGCTCTCGGCAAGCTCGGTAATGGTGATGCCGAACACATCCTGGTATTTGGGTCCTGATGGCACATTAGCTGGCTTGGATACCGGCATCTTCTGCCCCGTCTCTATATCGAAGGCGGCGCTTGTGGCGTGCCACTCGGTCTGATTGTCCTCGGCAAACTTGTAGCCCTTGCCCTTCTTGGTGAGCACGTGCAGAAGCTTGGGACCCTTGATGTCCTTCATCTCGCTGAGCACATCGGCCAGGCGAACCACATCGTGGCCATCCACAGGGCCGAA
>JAZUEG010000270.1:0-39520 GCA_045640025.1 Bacteroidales bacterium | reverse complement strand
CATCCGATGTAGTGGTATCAGTTACCGATATCGACGGCAACGAGGTGAAGGGCGATGTGGACATCGTGGATAAGAACAGGATAAAATTCACCACCGCCGAAGATATCGTGGGATGCATAGTCACCATTACCGGCAAGAAGGAAGTGAGCGACAGTCCGCTGCTCGTGGCCTCCGACTACCTCACCATGGCATTGCTCAGTATCCGCAGCGCATCCGTATCATACAAAAACCAGCGGGCAAACACGCTCCCGGGCTTCGACCCCAACAGCCGCATCCTGGGCATGGAGCAGAACGGCGGATACTGGGCTCCAGGTTTTGGTTATATTTTTGCAGCTAATGGCGAAAACTTCCACGAGATGGCATCCGACAGGGGATGGCTCGTTAAGGACACCACCATTGCCGACCCGGTAAAATATACACGGGGCAATAACTTTGGAGTCCGCATTTCGGTAGAGCCCATCAACACTTTCAGAGTGGATGTAAGCCTGGACCGCACAATGCTCATGAACACCGAGGACTTCTATTACTGGATGGGCGACGGATACCAGTCCACCAACAAGATCCAGAGCGGAAACTTCCGCATGAGCTACAATATGCTGCGCACAGCATTCCACAAGGTGGGCAACGACTATTCGCTGGATACATACAACGATTTCCTGAAGGCGCGCGAGGTGGTGGCACATCGGCAGGCCGACCCCAGAATTGGGCAGGGCGGATACACCGGAGCCCCGCGTCTGGATGCCGACGGCAATCCATTGAACGGCGGTTACCCCGACGGATATTCGGCCACGCATCAGGACGTATTGCTGCCGGCATTCCTGGCCGCATACGCAGGAACATCAGCTGAAAAAGTCTCAACATCGCCATTCCCGAAGATGCCGTTGCCAAACTGGAGCCTCAAATACAAGGGCCTTTCCAACATTCCGATGCTCAAAAGCTCAGTGCGCTCGGCATTGCTCACACATCAGTACCAAAGCACATATTCGGTGAGCAACTACAAGACCAACGCCAACTACTCGTTTGACGACGAGCGGGAGTTCGGCAGCAGTTTCGAGCGATACGACGCCAGCAACCTCTTTATCCCGAAATACGAGATAGGCTCGGTAACCCTCGAGGAGAGGTTCAATCCTCTCTTCGGCCTGGATGTATCGTGGATCAACATGCTGAGCACCAAGCTGGAATACCGCCGGCAGAGGCTCATCACATTGTCGTTTGCCAATTCGCAGATATCCGAGGCATACAAGAGGGAGTGGGTGATAGGTCTTGGCTACAAGTTTGCACAGCTGCCCTTTGCCATCAAGACCGCCAGCGGAAGCAAGCGCACCAAGAGCGACCTCGACCTCCGCTGCGATTTCGTTATCAACAACGACAAGACCATACTCCGCGAGATAGAGGAACTCTACAACGAGATATCGGCCGGACAGAGGAGCTTCTCCCTGAAAACCACCGCCGACTATCAGGTGTCGGAGCGGTTCAAGGTAAGGTTCTATTACAACCACGCCATCACAAATCCGCTGATATCCACCGCCTACCGCACATCCCACATCAAGTTCGGCTTTACGGTGAGCATGAGTCTGGATTAAGTGATTGAAGTGTTGAAGTGATTGAAGTGTTGAAATAATTGAAGTGAACTATTATGAACGATGTTTTTGCCATCCGCTGCTCGCAGTGCGGAAGCCCGGTGGGATTCAATATCCTCACTCAGAACTATCACTGTTCTGCGTGCGGATGCAATATGCCGGCCGCCGAGGTTACCAAGTCTGCCAGGGAGCTTAATGAAAAGTTCAACGAGGAACACGTTGTGAGGCTTACCCGCAGCCGAAACACCCAGCAGGTGTATTCATGCAGAAGTTGCGGCGCCAATGTGATGATGGCTGATAATGAGCTGGTTTCGCAATGCGACTTTTGCGGCACAAGCATTACCAAGTCAGATTTCCATGCCGCCGAATTTCCACAGGGAATTATTCCCTTCTTCATCACCAGGCACGAGGCCGTGGATATAGTCAGGAAGTGGTCAGCTGATAATCCCGCACTTCCGGATATCGATGCGGTAAAGCGCGGTGTGGACGGCCTTGTGGGATATTATCTCCCTTTCGAGATGCTGAGAGGCCCGCTGAGGCTCGATGTATCCTCGTCGAGGGGACAATACAAATGCGGAGGCTATCTGGAAGGTATTTTTGTGAGCCAGAACCAAAATCTGAGCAACGAGGTGCTCGATGCCGCCGAGCCTTTCGACATTACAGATCTCGTGGAGTTCGATTTCTCCATTGTGGCCGGCCACAAGGCTATGCTGCCCAATATCAGCTCCGCAGATATGAAACTCCGCATCCTGAGCGAGGTGTCGGAGGTGTACCGCGCCGATGTAAGCGAGGCCCTGTTCGATACCAGCGTGATGTTCAGCTCATCGGGCGGAAGCTTTATGGAAAACATCGTATCCAATACAGTGTATCTGCCAATCTATCTGCTCAGGGTGGGAGAGAGGCTGCTGGTGGTAAATGGGCAGACCGGCCGCGTGGCATACGGCAAGCCATTCGATGTGCATAAATCTACACACGGATTTCTCGCCCGCGCCCACGACGGCACTCTTATCCGCGAGCTTCACGAGTTCCCGAAATACAAACCCAAGAAACCGCTCTTCTACGAGACCCAGACCGACCGCAGCGGAAAAACCAGGGAGGTGCCCGGTGTATACGAGGAGAGGCAGGACGTCAAGCTGCAGCTTTTGCTCTTTGGATTCTGTCCTTCGGTATGGTTGTTGAGCGCATTGGTGGGTGTGGCGGTGGATCTCAGCGGATTGCCCATGCTCTTCTTTACATTTACAATTACACTCGCGTTTGTAATTGTATACCTTTTCTGCAATCATGAATACGGAGTTACATTCAGGGAAGTGTATCCCAAATACAAGAACGGCGGATCGGGCAACGACGACGAGGTATACTGGCTGCAGAAATCCAGCGAGAAACGTGTGCGCACCGTAAATGAGCTGATAATAATAGTATTGCTCGCCATCCTGATTCTGATTGTGGGATTGTGGATATCCTATTACCGCAACGGCTACGATTGCGAGCCCGAGCCCAGGCGCACCGGGACTGGAAACGCCACATCGGTCCGTACCGAATCCACCGACTTCAATTACGGCGTGGCATTCATGGTGGATGAGATTTCGGTTTCAGGAACAGAGCTTAAGGTGATTACTCTCAAATTCCGCGATATCGACGGCAGTATCCGCGAGCTCACATATCAGACATTGGGCGAGGTGCCAGCTGATGGCGATGTATATGCATGCCGCAATATTGCCACCGACGATTACCGAAACTCCCGTTGGCGTGTGGTGATAGCACCGGGACTAAAACTCGACCCCGGCAATCCGCTCGTAAGGAAACGGGGAAAAACTCTGAGTCCCATCGACAGTTCCGACGAAAAGGGCAGAATTTTTCTCCATAACTACAAATTGCGTTGCAACGACTGAAAAAATATAACAATATGCAGCAAAACATATTTTCGATAAAATGCTCGCAGTGCGGAAGTCCGCTCAGGTTCGACATCCTCACGCAGAACTATCACTGCGCCTCGTGCGGATGCGATATGCCGGCCGCCGAGGTCACCGAAAAAGCGAGGAAGCTCAACGAGGCTTTTGATGCCGAGCAGAAGATAAGGCTTACCAGGTCGGGCAGCGCCCACTCGCTGTACAAGTGCCGCAGCTGCGGCGCCAGCGTGATGCTGGCCGGCAACGAGCTTATGAAAACCTGCAGCTTTTGCGGCACATCGGTCACCAAGTCGCATTTTTCGGATGCGCAGTTTCCTCAGGCTGTGATACCGTTCTATATCACCCGCGACGAGGCCGTAAATATATTCGCCGCTTGGGCCGAGCGCAACTGGAATGTTCCCCAGAAAGCTGTCAAAATAAAAAAAGTCCGCGACAATCTCGAAGGATATTACATGCCGTTCAAGATGGTGAGCGGACCATTGCGTCTTGATTTTCTGGCCTACGACCGCAAGTACACCTGCGGCGGATACCTCGACGGAATATTCATAAGCCAGTCGGGCAATGCGCCCAATCTCGTGCTCGATGCCGCCGAGCCTTTCAACACATCCGATCTTGTGCCTTTCGATTTCAGCTACATGGCAGGCCACAAGGCCCTGATGCCCGATATCGAGACCGAGGAGCTCAACCGCAGGATAGCGGAGGAGGTATCACAGCAGTATCAGCCATATATCAGCAAGATGTTTCATGTGGGCGACCGGCCCATGGTTATGAGCTCATCAGGCGATACCAGGGAGGAGGGCCAGATGCTTATTACCAATACCGTGTATCTGCCCATGTATATATTCAATATCGACAAGTATACCTGGTGCGTGGTAAACGGGCAGACCGGACGCGTGGCCTGCGGACGCAACAATAATTTCCAAAAGTCTACCCACGGATTCCTCAAGCGCAGGAATGATGGCGCCCTTGCCAGGGTTTTGCACGAGTTTCCACAGTACAGGCCGCAGCATCCGCTCTTCTACAAGATGGTGACGGGGCTGGATGGCAAGCCCAGGGAGAAGGCCGGACTGTACAGCGCCAACATCATGAAACGCGCCTCCAAGTTTGCCAAGCCTTGCTTCGTGATAGGCGCATTGTATTACACAATCGTATTCTTCAAGGATTTTTTCGGCAGCGGACTTGCGCATCCCACCGAGGTCTTGATGTCGGAGCTCCACGGCATCATTATCGCCGTATCGCTGTTTGCGCTTATAATACTTCTATCCATACATGGCTGGATCAAGGAGCCCGAATTCGAGGAGGTGGTGCCCAAGTACAGATATGGCGGAGCTAATGGCGACAGCGAGACCTATTATTCCGAGAAGAAACGCAAGCGCGAGATTGTCACATATTCCATTGTGGTAGTGGTGTTTCTGGCCATAGTTGCGCTGCTGGTATGCTGGATAATGGGAGGTATCAGCTAATGGCAATTAATTATGTATCAGCTACTAATATAATAAACATAAAACCATAAAAATATGAACGACTTTTTCTCATTACACTGTTCCAAGTGCGGATATCCGCTGGAGTACGATATAATATCGCAGAATTACCATTGCGCATCGTGCGGCAGCGATACTCTGGCATCGGAGGTCACCAAGTCGGACAATAAGCGCAACGCCGAGTTTGATGCAATAAGTGGGCCGAGAAAAACAGCCGTATCGACGGCGTAGAGCAGACAGCCAAGTCAATAGCCGATACGCTGGTGGGATATTATCTGCCATACCAGATGATACGCGGACCTATAAGACTCGATTTCAGTCACGATGGCGCCGATTACACCTGCGGAGGCTATCTCGACGGCATTTTCGTGAGCCAGACCGCCAAGATGGACAACCTCGTGATGGATGCCGCCGAGCCGTTCGATACATCCGACATAGTGCCGTTCGATTTCGCATTTACGGCCGGCCGGCGAATGCTGCTTCCCGACATCTCGCTCGATGAGGTGATGGACCGCACCGTGGAGGAGACCGTCAGCGTATATTCACCGTTTGTGGCCGAGACCTTCGGCAATACAAAACGCGGATTCCGCATCTCCCAGCAATACGAGACCGAGACCAACCTCATCCTAAATACCGTATACCTGCCCATGTACGTGATGAGGATAGATGGAGCTGATGGCAAGTGGCTCGTAATCAACGGACAGACCGGCCGTGTGGCATACGGCACCCGCGATGATATCCACAAGTCGGCATTCGGATTCATGAAACGCGATGTAGATGGAGTGCTCGAGAAGGAATACCGCGAGTTTCCGCAGTATCAGCCCAAGCGCCCGCTCTATTACAAGACCGTTACCGAGGAGATAGGCTACAATATAGGCAAGCACAAGATGCGCCGCGTGGTTACGGGCTATAAGGACGTGCTCCGCGCCGGATTATACGAGAAGGACCTTGTGACCGGCAATTACGTATTCAAGACCAAGTTTGCCAAATACGCCAACGGCGGAGCCGGCAGCGACAACGAAATATATTTCGGCGAAAACTTCCAGAAGGACATCAAGAAACGCAACAAGTCGGTATTGCTGCTCACTCTGGTGCTCGGCCTCCTGGTACTTCCGTTTGCGATATGGCTCTTTGTAAAACTCAGCCACAAGATGAACGGAGATTTCGATATAGAGCAGAGCTCCACACAGCCCAAATCCGACATAGAGCTGTGCGCGGGTTGACACTACATAGCCTTTGTGGCCGAGAAATATTACGACAAACCCGGCAAGGGCGGCCGTTCCGAGAGCTGCATGGTTCAGTTCCGCCATGTGGATGGCCAGATGGTAAGCGTAAAGTACGTGCCGCTTGCGCCAAGGATCATGCCCCGGAGATTTCTCGTGTTCCGCCCCGTGGACAATCCCGACGACTTGGCCAGGCCATGGCTCATAGAGCCCGAATCCGACAAGGTGCGCCATCTCATGCAGAACTGTATATTCCGGAAATACGACAACGGCAATACCGCAGTATGCAGTATCGACGATGTGGAGGCTGTAGTATGCCTGCTCAATTACCAGAAGTTTTACCCGGAGTCTGAGCAGTCTCAGGAGACGCCTCAGGCCAATTATTACGAGCCGGAATAAAATAATTTTGCACTATACAAAATAGATTAATATATTTGTGCTCTGATTTTTATTATAAAATAGTCAAACGATGAGGAAATTAGCGGTAATGATTTTGCTGATACTGGCCATTAGCAGGCTTGGTCTTGCTATTAGCTGGCAGCCCGTGCCGTGCGATTCCACATCGTTTGTCTTTTATACATCCAGCCCCGGCTATCTGCATTCCGCCGGCCAGCCATTCTGGGAGCGTTACGGTTTTATTGTATCAGCTAATGGCGAGATATCTGAAACCGTATCAGCTGATGGCGGGATATCTGAAACCCATCCATCCGGACTGCCCAAGGCTCCCGAGAGGCATCTGTTTACATTGCCGGCCAATTACCTGAATGCGCAGAACCCTGTGCCTCCGGTAGTTAAGAGCGATAAGCTGGAGTTTTACGTAAAGATAAGGCCCGACGCCACATCGCCTGTATATCTTGCCGACGATCTCCATAAGCTATCCAAGCGCGATTCGCTGTCGATGTTTCTGCCATTCGATACCCGAAACCTCGACGACTACACCGTAAAGCAGTTCGGCATCAGGGCCAGGAACATAGACCTCCGCAAGCCATTGCCTCCGCATTTCCATATCGACCTGAATACCGACCCTATACAGGAGCAGTATCCATGGGGAGTGATAGTGCCTATAGCGCTGGGCATAGTGCTGGGGCTGCTCGGAATGTTCAATCACGAGGGCTACATATCCAGGATATTCAGCGTTACGGTTTTCCACAACGCGTTCCTCAACCGGCAGCGCGAGCGCAACATGAACGCCGACCGCAGCGGTGCCCTCCTGTTCATCAATTATCTGCTTTGCGTATCGCTGCTGGTGATAGTGGCGGTGTATAGATATGGCTATCAGCTGCCATTGGATTTTCCGCTGGCTTTTGTGGCGCTCATAGTGCTGGTGCTGGCAGTATACGCCGTCAAGTCGGTGATATCGTTTTTCCTGGCCCAGCTCTTCGGCTGCAAGGATGTTTTTACGAGCTATTATCACAATGTCTCGTATCTGATGCAGGCCACGGGAGTTTTTCTCCTGGTAGCTAATATCATGAGTTTTTACATAAACAAGCAGGGAATCCACGATTTTGTGTTCTTCGCAACCCTAATAGGATGTGCTGTAGCCGAGATTTTGAAAATTTTTAGGCTTATTAAAATTATTATTGACAAACATTTTTCATATTTTTATTTGTTTTTGTACCTTTGCGGCGTGGAAATTTTGCCGGTATTACTCGCTATCAAAATCCTATCCCTTTGATAATGAGTTAGGTAAGTTTCTCAGAGGGTGGGGTAGAGAGATAATTATTTACTTAAACAAGCAGAATTTTGAAGATTTCAAGTCTATTGGTGTCGCAGCCAAAGCCAGCAGAGCCCAAGGGCAACCCTTACGTTGCATTGGCAGAAAAGTTGAAACTGAACCTTGAGTTCCGCAAGTTCATCAAGGTAGAGGGTGTTACCTCCAAGGAGTTCAGAGCCCAGCATATTGTGCTTTCAGACTTCAAGGCCGTAGTATTCACCAGCAAGATCGGCATAGATACTTACTTCCAGTTTGCCAAGGAAACCAAGTTCCAAGTTCCCGAGGATATGCTGTATTACTGCTCCACAGAGTCGATAGCGCTCTATCTGCAGAGATACATCATATTCCGCAAGCGTAAGATATTCTACGGAACCAAGAATGTTACCGAGCTTACCGACACCATCAAGAAGCATCTTGAGGCGCCTACTCTCATAGTGCACGGCGACGTATCGAGCGACGAGATACCTAAGTTCTTCGACAAGCTTAAGGTAAAGCATCAGGAGATAGTACTCTACAAGACCGTAAGCGACGACCTCTCCGACATCAAGGATACATTCCAGAACTCTCATGTGCTCGTATTCTTTACTCCGGCCGGTATCAGAAGCCTCCACGAGAATTTCCCCGAGTGGGAGCAGGGCGATACCAAGATAGCCGCATTCGGCCCATCCACACAGGACGAGGTCAAGAAGCTCGGATACCGTCTCGACATAGAGGCCCCTACCGAGGAGTGCAAGAGCATGACCATGGCGCTCGAGAAATACATCGTGGCCAACAACAAGAAAAAATAATCATAAATAACCAGAATTGCAGAAACGTAACGGACTCCCACGCGAGGAGAAGCTCAAGAGTGTGGTACGTACCGAGAAGCTGTTCACCAAGGGCAAGAGCCTCTGGGTGTTTCCATGCACGGTATATTACCGCATAGCAGGACCGGACGACATACCGGCCCCGCAGATTCTTGTATCCGTAGGCAAGCACTATTTCAAGCATGCGGTGGACCGCAACAGGATGAAGAGGCTTATCCGCGAGGCTTACCGCATCAACAAGCACTCCATAATGCAGGCCGCAGCCGATACGGGGCTCAATTTCAATATCGGCTTTGTATACAAGTCGAGAAACCTGATAGATTTTGCCACTATCGAAAACTCGATGAAGAATATACTTGCCCAGATAGAGGGCATCATCAGAAAAAAGAATACCAAGGCATAGCAAAAAATAAAGGGAACGCGCATCACTGCGGGTTCCCTTTTTTCAATATTAGGTATTAAGTAAGTCAGCCAAATCTGTGATTTATATCTATAACACTCAACTCAGCGTTTACCCTAAGAATTATCCGTATTTTTTTTGTAAAAATACTTGAGCCTGTATCCCGGAAAACGTGAACTGCTTTCCTGTGAGGCCCTTAGCGATATCCCGCAGTCGCCGCACACCGACCCGAAACCCGTAACGGGACTTCCGCACGCCGGACACCGCTTCTGATACGTAATGCTGCAGCCGGAATAGGGGCCCGCATTGTCCACGCCATTAGCTGCACTGGGCAATATGGACCTGATGGCGGCCGATATCCTGCCGTGGGTGAGCACGTTGTGGACCCAGAACACGAGGCCCGACAGCGCGCCTGCCCAGAATATGTAGGTGTCGAGCCGGCCCTTGTATATCAGCAGACCGGCAAATGCGGCCACTATTACGGCCATGAATATGTTCTCGGTGCCAAAACTGTATTGTGTCCGCCTGTGCCTGAGCCTGATATCCACATTGTAGCTGATGGGCAGGATCTTGCCGCGCACCGATATCCTCATGGCGCCGCCGGGCAGAATCCTGATGCTGTCGGCATCGAGACTGCCCCGGATTCTATCCGCAAAATCGCCCTCATCTACCGGCAAGGGGGAGATAATCTTGCCCGACGACGGCCTGAAAAACTTTTTTTTCATGCCTTAACTTTTTTTGCCTTGTTTTAATTTTTTTGGTAGCAACAAATTTATAACTTTGTTTTCTGATTACAAATATTTTTTTTCATACATTACTAATAAGATGGCGGCAATAGACCAGATAAAAGCACCCATAAAGGACGAGATGGAAAAATTCGTCCCATATTTCGAGAACGTGATGCGTTCCAAGAGCCGTCTGCTCAATTTTGTCATCAGGTATTCGCTGAAGACCAAAGGCAAGCAGATGAGGCCAATGCTCGTATTCCTGTGCTCCAAGGTGGCCGGAGGATCCACCGATTCCACAATGGTGGCCGCCGCGCTCATAGAGCTGCTGCACACCGCTACCCTCATTCACGACGATGTGGTGGATGAGAGTTTCTACCGCCGTGGCTTTTTCTCGATATTCGCATTGTGGAAGGCCAAGACAGCCGTGCTTACGGGCGATTATTTCCTGTCGCGCGGTCTGCTGCTGAGCCTGGAGACCAATCAGACCGATATCCTGAAGATAGTATCGGAGGCCGTGCGCGATATGAGCGAGGGCGAGCTCGATCAGCTGGAAAAGGCCAACAAGTTGAATATAGACGAGGAATCGTATTTCGAGATAATCCGCAAGAAGACCGGCGCGCTGATATCGGCATGCTGCGAGGCCGGCGCTTACAGCAGCGGCGCAAGTGCCGATGTTGTGGCCAGATTCAAGGAGTTCGGCGTTCTTATAGGCATTGCCTTCCAGATAAAGGACGACCTCTTCGACTATCAGCACACCGGCATAATAGGCAAGCCGAAATACAACGACATACAGGAGCGCAAGCTTACCCTGCCCGTAATATACTCGGTAAACAACTCCAAGTTTATGGACCGCAAGAGCATATACTCGCTTTTCAGGAAAAAATCCAAGTCGTCGGCTGATATCAAGAAGATAGTGGATTTCGTGAAAAACTCAGGTGGAGTAGAATATTCGGTGACCAAGATGAACGAGCTGAAAGACAAGGCAGTAGCCATCCTTCAGGAATTCCCGGACACCGAGGCCAGGAGGGCGCTTATACAATTGGCCGAATACGTGGTAAACCGCGACAAATAGAAACCAAGTATTATTAATATTAAACAAGACAGAATTATGACAAAAAGACTTACACTATTGGCTCTCGCAGCCGTTATCATGTTTGCCTTTGTGGGCTGCAAGGCCATATCGGGCCTTACAAATTTCGCCAAGTGCGATTTCGATTACAACAGCGTGTCGGATGTGTCGCTCTGCAATATTATGGTGGGCAACAAGCAGAGCCTCAAGGATTTCAACCTTCAGGACGGCCTCAAGATAGCCAACGCCTTTGCCTCCAAGAAGTTTCCGCTTTCGCTCAATGTAAATGTGGATGTCAGGAATCCCAATCAGTCGATAGCCCGTCTCGATGGATTCGAGTACATTCTCTGGATCGACGATATGAAGATGACCGCCGGATCTATGACCAAGAGAATCCAGCTCTCGGCCAACGAGAAGACAGTAATGCCTGTCAATTTCACATTCGATCTCTATGAGATTCTCTCGTCGAAAGGCAAGGACAAGCTCGTAAGCACAGCCTGCGGTCTGGCCGGCAACGACAAGGCCAAAAGCCGCGTAAAGCTCTCCATCAAGCCTTATCTCGCTATCGGCAATTCGGTAGTCCGTTACCCTGGCTACATTACCATCGGCGGCAATAGAGTGATGCCGAATTTGAACTAATTATTTTCATCATATCAGCTAATGGCATTTTAGCTGATGGCGTACTAAATGAAATGCGCAACTCTGTAATAATCAGGGTTGCGCATTTTTTTTATCCTAAGTTAATCACGCAGACTCGGCCCGTGGCAGAAAGGCCCTCGCCCTTGTTTTTGAAAGAATCCTCGTCCTGCAATACCCAGAGTATCTTGGTGGGGAAGTGGTCGGGGATTTTAGGCACGGGAGCGTATCCGTCGGTGAGGATTACAAGGCCGTCGTAGATGGGCACGTGGCTGGCCGTGGCGTCTATCACGCATTGGAAGCTCGTGCCTCCTCGGCCAACGATCTCAATCTCGTTTTTCCGCTTGCTGAATGGGACTATCTCGTGGGCCTCGCAGTCGAACTGCATCACGTCGATGCGTTCTATGCCGTATTTGAAGGCGTTGTTGATTACTCCGTAGAAATCGGCCAAGGTCTTGCTCGTAACCGATCCGCTAACGTCAACCGCCACAAGCAACGAGGTCGAGAACTTGTAGATGCTTCCCATGTTCTGGAATCCCGTGCGTCGGTTGGGTCGCATTCGTGTGAGCGAACGTCGGCTTGATATTATGCTGGCGCGGAATCCCTGAAGGATTTTCCTGTAGTCGATCTTGGGCTTGGTGGAGGCTTTTATGTATTCAACCATATCTCCAGGTACCGAGCCCCAATTCCTTATCTTTGAGATCTGTTCGTTAATCTCCTGTTGTTTCATCTCGTCCTCTTCCCAGAGGCCCGACTGCTGTGATTTTGCGTCGTCCTGGTTCTGGTCCTCCGACTGCTCGTCGTATTGGCTACCGCCTTTCGGGTTTCCCTGGCTTTGCTCGTTGGTGGAGTTGTTGGAGGGCGAGTCAGGGTCGTTCTGTTCCTGACTATCCTGACTGTTGTCGTCCTCGGCATCGGTTTTCTGCTGGGATTTGTCGGTCTGGAGCTTCTTGTAAATCTCCCGTGCGTACCATTCGAAATACTGGTTTTCGGGGAGGTCGAACTTTTCGGGAGTGGCCATTTCGAGCATATTGGCCGTAGATGGATAATAGTTGGTGATAGTGCACTCGCTACCAAGGGTTTTGGCCATGTTGGGCACGTTCTCTGGCTGACGCTCGTATGGATGCTTCAGCATTATCCTGATAACCTCTATCCTGAGAACTTGCTCTATGAGATCGTCTTTTGCGTTTTCCAAAAGCGTGGGATTGTATTCTATCATGCCTTTTCCCGTGCGCGCGTGGCAGGCCATCTTGGGATTCTCCTTCAGCTGGTGGGTGCAATACATTTCGAAGAGGGCTGGCTCGCTCAGGAACCAACCTTCCACAATCTTCTGTATCCGCTCCCTTGTCGGGATTTGCTCGTCCACCTTTTTCTTCGCCATCTGCTAAATATTTTGTATGTAGTCGATTATCTTCTCGTAAATGGCTGGGCAATTCATCATTACAAATGTGATAGCCTTGGGATAGTTGCCGTTTTGCCAGAGTGTCGCAAAGTGCGCAACCGATTCCTTGTTGTTGGTATCGAGCATCAGGTCTATGTATTCGGGCAGGTTTTTGCCGATTACGGGCTTGTCTTTCTCCGAGATTTTGGCGGTCTCCAAATGGCGGAAAATCGACTCGTTTACCTGCGCGAACTGGTGAACGTGGTAATGCTCCAATGTAGGGGCCACCTTGCTGAATTTCAGCAAAACGTCCTTGGCGGATACAATGCTGTTCTCGCTCACGAAGTTGCAGAATTTGCTTGAAGCCTGAACGCCTACTACGCCTGATATCAGCTTCTTATGGAACTCCTCAATATTTCCGATATTCTGCATAATGTCTGAGACTTTTTTCCAACCGCGGCGGTCGGGAGACTTCTCAAGTCCGTTGTCGATCTGTGCGGGATTTTTCTCAACCCTGCCATCGAGGTATTCTGGATTCTCCTGAATGAAGTTTATCACGCGGTTGTCAACCTTATTCTGCGCGGCCCACAAGAGCCATTCCTCGCTCGTTGGTCGGAATCCGTAGATATTGAATCTGGAAACCAACGCAGGGTCGAGGTCGGTGAGCTGGTATTCCTGACCGTCGTTAACTGCGGATATTATACGGCTTCCCTCTGGGAGAGATCGTCCAGCGAGTTTCCTGTTGAGCGCGAGGTCCATGATGGTCTGCAAAACCTCAGGCCTTGCTCGGTTCAATTCATCGAGGAACAGCACGATAGGCTCGCCGTCCATCGGGAACCAATAGGGAGGCATAAAGGTGGTCTTGCCCGTTTCCTCGTCCTTGTTTGGAAGACCGATTAGGTCGCCAGGGTCACTCATCTGACCGAGAAAAAGGGCGATTACCTTCATTCCCTTCTTGGAAAAATAGTCGGTGAGAATCTCGGATTTTCCGATTCCGTGCTTTCCCACCAGCATTATATTCTGGGACGCTGGAGTCATATCCAGCACTTTTATAAGGTCTTGTGTGTTTATGTTTATCATTTTGCGGTTTTTATTTTTTGGATTGCAAAGATAGGGATTTTTTTGTTAAAATCCGAAGTTGATTTTTCCGTTTTGCCCTAATTCTTTTATTATTATATTAAAGTTTGTTAAGTTGTTTACAATAAACTTTCCCTTGGTAGAAAACTGAATATTCGTGATTAATTAGCGTCTGCAAAATTGCATTATTCTTTCGGGATAAGCAAGGGTTTGTGGAGGAAAAATTTGATGCAAAAGTCCGCCAAATTGACGAATTTTTGCTCAATTTGGCGAAGTTTTGAATGGGGATAAATTTGGTTAATTTGTTAATTGTTAGTGATTTAGTGGCTTTCTTATTTGAACAAATCTTCCAATGTAACCACATTAGAGATTAAGGAATTGTACATTCCGTTTTCGAGGCCGAATGTGGTGATGATTACAAGTTGGGCGTTTTGTATTCTGTTGTTGATTCTGTCGGTTACGAGTTGAAGTCTGCGTCTTAGTTTTGCCTCGTATTCCTTTGTGATAGAGAATTCTGATATCACAAATTTCATCTCGCAGATACTTACTATTCGGTCCTGACGGTCAATGATAAGGTCTATCTGAGCGCCTGTGTTTTCCTTGTCGCCACGGAGAGTCCACGGAGTATTGTTGGAGACCACACCCGAAACTCCCAATGCTTGTTTTATCTGTGGGATATGGAGCATACAGAGTTCCTCGAAAGCGATTCCTCGCCAACTGTTGAGGGGTGATTTGTTTTGGTTTATCTGCCAAAAGTTAGTTCCATTGTTTTGTCCGTCCACAAATTTTAGGTAAAAAATGCAGAATGGATCTGATAGTCTGTAAAGAACCTCTCTCTTGGAATTTCCGAATGGTATGTATTTTTGTATAAAGTCGCTCATTTCCAATGCTCTGAGATATTGCGTGAGGCTTTTGCCTTCCACACCGATTTTCTCTGATATGTATTGGCGTGTATATCCTGAGTGGTTTTCCGCAAGCAATCTTATGATTTTCTCGTATTGCTCAGGCTTGCTGAAAATACTTTGGAACAAGCGGTTGAATTCTTCCTTGAGTTTTGCTTTTGGGGCAAAAAACAGCGAGTCGATATTTTGAGCCACACTCATCGACGGGTTCAGGTAGTTTAGGTAGAATGGAACTCCACCCACAGCCATATATGCCTCGGCAATGCTGTATTGGCTGTAGTTGATTCCATTGTTTTTCAAGAGTTGTTCCGCCTCATACAATGTGAATGGCTGAAGTTGTATCTCGCAAGTAACTCTGTTGTAGAGTCCTCCGTGAGAGTTTATAAGATTGTTCTGTATCCACGATGAGGCGCTTCCGCATACGATAAGCATTAAGTTGTCCTGACTTGCTCCCCAGCCGTTCCAGAAATGTTCGAATGCTGATATGAAACAACTTCTCGGCGTATCGAGCCAAGGCATTTCGTCGATGAAGACAATTAGTTTTTCCTCTGTTTTCTTTGCTGAGAGTAGATCTATAAGGCGATCAAAAGCCTCAAACCAGTCTTTGGGAGATTCCAAGGCTTCTTGTCCATATCTTGCAAGTGTTGAATTGAATGCTGACAATTGCTTTTCTATCAGATTTTTACCTTCCAGTTCCAATGGGGATATTCCAGTATGATAGAAGGCAAATTTATCCTTGAAGACCTCTCTTATCAAAAAAGTCTTTCCAATTCGTCTGCGTCCAAAAACTGCTACAAACTGAGCCTCTTCTCTGTTGCTTATTCTTTGGAGTTCTTCTATTTCTTTTTTTCTGCCAATGATTTTTGCCATAACTGGAGTTCTTTTATTTTTAAATCACTGCAAATAAAATACTTTTGATTCACAATTCCAAATTATTTGCATTATTAATTCCCCACGAAACATATTTTTCTTATTTCGTGGGGAAATAGTATATCCTTATTTCCCCACGAAACTTAATTTTTGAGTTTTGTGGGGCTTTTGTGGATTATTATTTGGCGCAATCTCGACTTTTTATATCACATTACGACAGATTTTGATGTCATTTTCTGTCGCAATCTCGTGTTTTTTCCTTTTCGTGGGGTTTTTAAGGAGTCCTTATTTCCCCACGAAACAGGATTTTTGCGTTTCGTGGGGAAATAGTGGATTATTACTTGGCGCAATCTCGACTTTTTTATGAGATTGCGCCAACTTATAGCGTTATATTTTGGCGCAATCTTTTATTGGAAACTTTATTCATTTTCACGAAATGGGCGGAAATGTGTCAAATTTTACCACATTTCCGCCCGTTTCGACTTGGTTTTTGCTTGAAATGGGCGGAAATGTATGTTTTTTAGATAGATTTCCGCCTGTTTCGTGAATCCCCATAGTACTCCCGACGCCAAGGCGTCGTCGCACTATGGGTTAACGGAGGCTTTGCTTGTCCCCTCCGGGGACGGAATTGCGAATCTATCGATTTTATTTTGGAATTTCCCTAAACCTTTCCTGCAATTCTTCTATTCGATTTATCAGTTCCTTGAATCCAAGACTTCGGCCATATATGAAATGGCGTTGCATTTCTTGGTAGTCGGTTTCCCAATTTGATATTACATTTTGCGGTGGTACGAAGGATATTGATTCTGGTTTCAGTTTGCAGTAGTCAACATAATTCAATGAGTAATAGGTCTCTCTGTGTTTTATTATCTCATTGTATAATGCTGGGTCCTGCAATGCCTTTGTGCCAAATTCTGTATCCATAATTTTTTCCAAGTCATACAAGTGTCTTGACATTCTTACGTGTCTTGGATTGTTTTTCTGAAACTCCTCGCAAAGTAGAAATGCTTTTTCAAGGAATGTCCTGGTGGGAACAACTGTCCTGATAGATGTCTTTGTCAAGTCGTCCTCTCCTGGAAATTTTTGTTCCATAAGGGACGATAATAGCCTGTTCTCTGTGGGCTCGTTCATTGACAGACAACTGATCTCGATCTTTACGGTTGTAGGGATGTACATAATGCTGTCAGAAACAATGCTGTTGTATTCCACCATTATTACTGACGGATCCTTGTCGCTGTCTATTTTTGTGATTTCGCCTGACGCTTTCTGTACAGTTGTGATTGGCTTAATGGAGTATCCGTCTATACCCATTTCTCTCAGTTTCAGGTAAAGTTCCTTGACCAATGTTTCCAAGATATATTTCCTTGCGGTTTTGCGGAGTTTTTCTTTCTGATTTTTTGATGTTTGTGAAACTCCGAAATACTCGTGGCTTATGGATAGGTCAATGTCCTCACTGAAACGCTCTATCAGATTCTAGCCTTTGCTCAGGCTAGTACCTCCCTTGAAACTTAAATGCTCTCTACATTCGCAAGAGAAAAGCGCTTTTAGGATTACTGATACCCACCAGTCTTTCTCGATTGCGTTTATGTTTATTCCAAACTTTTCCCTTGTTTGTTGGAGCATTGCCATTCGCTCCAGTTTGCTGTTGTCGGTCCACTTTCTCATATTGCCAAAGGTGTTAGGATTTTTCTCATCCATATTGGTGTATGGAGAATGTCTTGCCTCATATCCTCCTTACAGGGTTCTTGCTTTATCAATGAGTTTATGATGTTGATATCGTCGGGGCTGATGCTTTCTTCTCCAATGGTTTTGAGAGCCTGAACCAACAGCGCGACTATCTTGGTCTTATAGGCGAAATTCTTAGGAACGCTTCTCAAAAACTCCACCTTGTCGCCGTTTATAGTGATTGATCGTCCGCTTCCCGATGTTATGAAACAGTATTTGGTAGGCACTTGCGTTGATAATCCCAAAATGTTGAGTGCTGTGGCTCCACAGGGCAATATCTTCACATTGTCGCGTATGGCTATCGCTTCTACTATTTTTTCAATGGGAGGGATTACCTTGCCGAATCTTGTATTCTCGTGGCGCACATATATTCCGTTGGCAAGCCTTGTGAGATTGCCTCGCTTTTCTTCTGTGGATAGAATCCTGCTTATGGCCTTCTCGTTGTCTATGATATCCAAGAAGTCCGAGACAAATAATATTTTGCCTTTTGCCTGATGTTCTATATGTTCTATAATTTTGTTCATTGGAGGTTGCTTTGAGTTTTCCAATGCAAAACTACTAATTCTTTTCCGTATCTTGGTAATATTTTAACGAATTTTAAGTGGAAAACTTTGCAAAAATTTTCCACTTAAAATCCTTCCCCAATTTACCACTTCGCTTCCTTCAATATCGTATCCGCCGCACCTAAATTCTTCTGGACGTATTCCAGGGAGATCTTGCCGGCACGTTCGAGAAGTGCAGAATCCGACAAGTAGCGGTCGAATACCGAGTAGAGTTCCTCGGCGTCGCGGACTGTGCAGGCACTGCCGAGGGATACGAGATCTACGGCTTCCTTGAATTTTTTGTAGTTGGTTCCGAAGGCCACGGGGATTGAGTAACTTACGGCTTCAAGGATGTTGTGGATTCCTACGCCGAAGCCTCCGCCCACGTATGCTATCTCGGCGTACTTGTAGAGCGACGACAACATTCCGAAATTGTCGATGATGAGAACTTGGTTTTCTGATACGGTGCTCTCGTCGGCCTTGCTGAAGCGGACGTTCTTTACCGAGAGCATTTTCTCTATGGCAGAGAGGTGGCCCTCGTGGATCTCGTGGGGAGCGATTATCAGTTTTATGTTGTGCTTGGATTTCAGACGGTCGATAGCCTCAAAGATGAGTTTCTCGTCTGGTGGCCAACTTGAGCCAGCCACTATTACCCTGCTGTCGCCCACAAACTTATCCACGAGAGGAATGTTCTTTGCGTTTTGGGTAATCTGGCAAACGCGGTCGAAACGGGTGTCGCCGGCTATGGTAACGTTGGTGATACCGTTCTCGGCAAGGAGTTTCACGCTGTTCTCGTCCTGCACGAAGAAGTGGGTGAAGAAACTCAGCACCTCCTTGTATTTCTTGCCGTACCACTTGAAGAATACCTGCTCTTTGCGGAAAATCGTTGAGAAGATATACAGCGGAATGGCTCGGCGGTGCACTTCGCTCAGGAAATTGTACCAGAAGTCGTATTTCACGAAGAAAATCACCTTCGGGTTCACTATGTCGAGGAACTTCTTGGCGTTGGCCGGGGTGTCAGCCGGCATATAGCAAACGTAGTCGGCGCCCTGGTAGTTGTGGCGCACGTTGTAGCCCGAGGGCGAGAAGAATGTCAGGATTATCTTGTGGTCGGGGTAGAGAGTGCGCATTTTCTCCATTACGGGACGCGCCTGCTCAAACTCGCCGAGCGAACTTACGTGAAACCATACGTTCTTGTCGTTGGGATTTACTCCCTTGGCAAGATTCTCGAAAAGATTCTTTCTTCCTTGTGTGTAGTCTTTGGCCTTCTCGTTGAAAGGCGAAATCATTTTTGCAACGGCATTGTATGCTCTGATGCCTAAGGTGTAAAAAAACATTGTTTTATCGTGTTTTGTATTGAACGCGGATTACGCTGATTGAGCGGATTTTCGCAGATAAAAAAATCCGCGCCTATCCGCCTGATCTGCGTCATCCGTGTTCTATTTATCTAAATTCTTAATCATAAAATACAATCTGTTTGTAATGTTTACGTCCGATGCGCCGTCGTCGTAATCCAGGAAAAGGAGATTGAGGTCGGGATATTTCTTCCTGAGGTTTTTCTCGATTCCCTTGCTGATGATTTGGTTGGCTATGCAACCGAATGGCTGTACGGATATCACGTTTTTGATGCCTTGCTTGGCGAATGATGATATCTCGGCGCTTATCAGCCAGCCTTCGCCGAATTGGTTGCTGAGGCTCAGGGTCTGCTCGGCGTCCTCCGCTATGTGCTTAATGTTCTCAAACACAAATGGATACTTCGATTTTGCGAGTATCTTCTGCGATTTGGAGATTGCGTTGTTGATGTAGTGCTTGAAGAATTCCAGCAATACCCAAACAGAGAACTTCCTGTGGCTGAGGTTCATCTCCCAGTTCTTCTTCACGTTCACTATTTCCTGTGTGAAGAACTCCAGGATAGGGGGGAAGACAACTTCCACGCCTTCCTCCACCAACTTGTCGGAGATAAATCTGTGGCCGAACTTGTTGTATTTCACGTAAATCTCGCCCACGATTCCTATCTTCGGGATGTCTTTCTCTATGGTCTCTATCTTGTTGGCCTCGTCCACCATCTGCGCCATCAGCTCATAAATCTTCTTGGGCTGACGGTATGGCATTTCTGCTTTAAGTAGGGCCATATATTTCTCTTTGAATCTGAGGGTTTCTCCCTTGTTCTTTTCCCTGACAACGAGTATGTAGTAGAACCTGAGAAGCGTATCAGTGAAAATGGCCGACGGCAATACCGTGGGCAGAAGTTTCATCCAGTTGATCTCGAAACCAGGCTGTTCGTTTATCGTCTTGCCCGCCGTGCCGATAGATACTATCGGAATGTCGGGGTAGCCTGCCGATATCAGGGCTTTCTTCATAAGCGCCAGGTACGATGAGGCCCTGCACTGTCCGCCCGTCTGAGTGATTGCGAACGCTATCTTGTGGCGGTCGTACTGGCCTTCCTTTATCGCCTTTATCATATCGCCGATTACGATTGTGGCAGGATAGCATATCTCGTTGTTGGCGTATCTGAGTCCCCATTCCACGCTACGCTTGTCGGGCATTGGCAGGGTCTTGTAGTTGTATCCGCTCATCTGGAACAAAACCTCCAATACCTCGCTGTATCCGTCGGCGAAGTGGGGCGCAAGGATTGTCCTCTTCCTGTCTTCGCTCTCGAAAGGCCTTACTTTCTCCCTCTCACGGCGTGCTGGGCGGTTTTTCAGGTCCATTACCTTGTATGATTCCATTAGCGAGCGGATGCGCAGGAGAATGCTTCCCGTGGAGTTTATCTCGTCGATGCGGATTACTGTGTTGCTTTTTCCTGATGCTCGCAGAATATCTGTAACCTCGTCCACGAGAACTGCGTCGGGTCCACAGCCGAACGAGTTCAACTGCACGAATGTGATGTTCTGGTCCTGCTGGGCCACCCATTGCGCGGCGTTCAGGATTCGGTTTGGATATGCCCATTGCGGAATCACCTGCAACTCCATAGCGTCGAGGTAAGTGGCCAATGAGTCCTCGCTGATTACGTTTGCGCCCAGGTCGGCTATGATGTCGGGAGTCTTCTGATTGATGAGCGGATCGGCGTGATATGGTCGTCCTGCCAATACAACGAGGAGTTTGTTGTTGTTTTTGGCGTTCTCGATTATCTCCATTGCCTTCACCGCTATCTGCGATCTGTATTCGGTTTGGGCGAGCACCGCTGACTTGAAGGCTTTCTTTATCACAGACGATTCAACTTCCAGTGATTTCAGGTACTTCTTGCAGGTCTTGAATAGCAATTCTTCATCGTTGAAGTTTACCACGGGATTGTCGAACGGGATTCCGTATTTCTCCTGCGGGTCTATCGACGATTTTATGACGTCGCTGTATCCTGATACTATCGGACAGTTGAAACAGTTCTCGGTGTTCTTGAACTCGTTTTTCTCGTAAGTGACTATCGGATAGAATATTCTGTCGGGTTTCTGCTCCAATGCCCACATTATGTGGCCGTGCACTATCTTGGCCGGGAAACAGATGTTGTCGCTCATAATGGTTCCCGCTCCGGTCTCGTACATTCCCATTGTGGTGGGCGGTGTCAGCAATACCTTGATGTTGCAGGCCGTGAAGAGCGCGTGCCAGAATGGATAATTGCTGTATTGATTGAGCACACGGGGAATCGCTATCGTCATTCTTGGAGTATCAGACAATGCCTGTTCTCTATCGAAGAGCATTTTGTAGCGGACGGCGAAGAGATTCTCACCCTTCTCCACTTTCTCGCCCTTGCTGTTGAAAACCTTCTGACACTTGTTGCCCGAGTAGTAGGTCTGCTTGTTGTTGAATTTGAAGGAGGTAACAAGGCAGTTGTTCTCGCAACCCTTGCAGAGTATTTGCTTGTTGGTGTATTCCAGGGCCTTGTCGATGTTGTCTAATCCCACAAAGTTTCCAGAGTTCTTGCCGTCTTGTTCGAGTTTGGTCTTGGCATAGATAGCCGCGCCGAATGCGCCCATCATCTCGGGGATCTCGGTGGAGGTAAGTTTCTTGTCGGTCAATAATTCTAATGCACGGTAAACGGCTGGATTCTTGAATGTTCCGCCCTGAACCACGATTGTCTCGCCCAGTTCGTTGAAGTTCTTCAGTTTCAGCACCTTGAACAAGGCATTCTTTATCACCGAATAGGCCAATCCTGCCGAGATGTCGCCCACCGAGGCGTTCTCCCTGAGGCTCTGCTTCACCTTGCTGTTCATAAACACGGTGCAACGTGTGCCGAGGTCGCAGGGCGCGTTTGAAGTGCAGGCTATCTGCGCGAAATCGGGAGTGCTGAGGCCAAGCGTCTTAGCGAACGTCTCGATGAAACTTCCGCAACCTGCCGAGCAACTCTCGTTCAATTCTATTCTGTTGATAACGCCGTTCTGGATGAAGATTGCCTTCATATCCTGACCGCCGATATCCATAATGAAATCCACCTTGGGGTTCAGGAACTGCGCGGCGCTGAAATGTGCCAACGTCTCCACGATGCCGTAGTCGATGCCGAGAGCGGCCTTCACGAGGTCCTCGCCGTAGCCAGTAACGGCCGATGCGGATATGGCAAGATTTTTTTGTTGCAAAACAGTCCTGTTTTGCACAAAAAATTCCTTAATCGCGGCGTGGATTTTCTCGAGAGTGTTTCCGCCGTTGTTCACGTAGTGCGAATAGATAATCTCGTGATTGTCGCCCATAATTATCACCTTGCTCGTGGTGCTTCCCGAGTCGATGCCAAGGTAGAGGTTACGGCCGTTATAATCCTTCAACTCAATGCGTTGAGGATTGATGATATTTCTTTCTTTGAGCCAGGTCTGATATTCCGCCTCGTCTTTGAAGAGGGGAGTGAGGCGGTCCTTGGGCTCTATTACGATGTTCTGTGATTTCTGAAACTGCTCTATAAGCTCATCGAGCGAGTGCGAAGGCTCACCCTCGGCCTCGTAGGCGGCTCCCTGCGCAGGAAAATACTCCGAATATGGCGGAATTATCATATCCTGCTCGGTCAGGTGCATAGCCTTGAGCATTTTGCCTCGGAGTTCGGGCATAAAGGTGAGAGGTCCGCCTATGAACATTACCTTTGGCAAAACCTCGTATCCGCGCGATAATGTGTTGAGGGTCTGGATTCCCACGGCGTGGAAAATCGATGCGGCGATATCAGCCTTCTCCACTTTCCTCGCTAAAAGGTTCTGAATATCTGTCTTTGCGAAAACTCCGCAGCGCGATGCGATAGGGTAGTGGTTCTTGCTCTCGGCGGCCAGCGCGTTCATATCCTCTATTCTCACGTTGAGGAGTTGCGCCATCTGCTCTATGAAAGCGCCCGTGCCTCCGGCGCAGTTGCCGTTCATACGGATGTCGGGACTCTTGCCTTTTTCAAAGAAGATCATTTTGGTATCCTCTCCGCCTATGTCCACCAATGTGTGAACCTCAGGGAATTTTAGCTCCACAACATTTGTGGCCGCTATCACCTCCTGTATGAACTTGATGCCGTTTCTTTCGCTCACGCCCATTCCGGCAGTTCCGGTAATGGCGCAGGATACAGAAATGTTGCCCAGGCTCTTTCTTGCGTTTTCGAGCGCCTGTGTAAGTGCCTGGTATATGTAGGTATTATGCTTGCCGTACTGATGGTACACAATCTCTCCCTGACTGTTGAATACAACAATCTTGGCCGTTGTGGATCCTATGTCGATTCCAAGTTGGTATGTTTCCTGTTTGTAATCCATTTTTGTGTATCCCTGCGTGTGTGTGGTTTCAGATTGCAAAGATACACAAATTTTGGCAAATGAAGGTTTTTCAAGTTTTAAATAATTCTAAAAACCATTTTTAAGGAAATAGATTATGCCGGCCACCCACAGCACCAGCGCCGCATACGAAATCCAGTTGTAGGAAGTCTTGCGGTTTTTGTGGCGGATTATGTACATTGCGGGCAGCATCAGGAATATTCCGCCCATGAATTCCAGTATGTGGAGTGTGCGCTCCTTGATGCGCCATTTCTCGTGGGTGGCCTTGTATTTGTCTATCCTCAGGAATATCACGCCGATTATTCCTATTGCAAGCATGTATAGAAGAAATATTTTCATCGGTTTTTTCAGTTTTTTTGCCATTAGCTGATATGATAAAAAATACTTTTTTCCTTGTCAGCTAATGGCGTGAAATAATAAAAGGCGAATTCCATTTTGTGACTGGGATTCGCCTTCTTGTTTTTTTTGTTGATTGTGTGATAATGGCTCTGTTACCAAGCGGCCTCACCCGGCTTGTCGGCTACGTATACTGTAAAACAACCTTTCACCTGCTCTATGCCGCCCTCTGGAATAACGGCGGTTTTCTTCATCTCGCCTGTTGGGTAGCCGTCCTCATCGAGTATTGGCTCCTCCACGTATTCCATGTGGTCTTTTACATCTATCATTATCTTGATGGATGTGGCCTGCTGTGGGGCAAAGTCGAAGTATGGGTGGATGAGTTTGTTGGTTTTTGTGTCCATATAGTCCTGGAGGCATGTGTTGCCCTTCTTGGGCTCCTCTACAGCGCCTGGCAGGTCTACCACTGTCTCGCCGGAGTTCAGGTCCACGATCTTTATCTGGAGGTCGTTGTTGAAAACCGATGCGGCGTAGAATCTTATACGGTATTCGCTGTCGGCCGATAGAGGGAGTACAAACTCATATTTCTTGCCCGACCATACTGTGGCGCTCTTGGAAGCGGTGTTGTATCGGTATGGGGCCTCTGGCTTCCTGTTGTTGAAGAAGTTTGCGCAGTTCTGAGCCTCCGATGCAATGGGCAGCATGGCCGCCATCGCGAGTCCTAATATTATTTTCTTGAGTGTTTTCATATTCCAATAATCTTATGCTTTCTGTATTTAGAAACGTTGTTTCTCTCAGATTATTTTTTTTCGGTTCAATTTTTATGGTGCTTGTCCGGATTACTTGTTGTTGGTGAGCACCTGACGTACACCGGCTATTTTCTCCTTCAGGAAATTGAAGTTGTCCTCGGTGATTTTCAGTTTCTTGCTGCCGCCAATTTTTATAGGAGCGTCCTCGTTGTCGTCGGCAGGCTTGGCTGCAGGAGCCACGTCCTCATACGCGAGCTGTGCGTATGCCTCCTCTATAGGCTTCAGGTCGTTGATGGTGGCGCTTATGCCGGGCTTGTCCTTCAGCTGCTCGAGGTTCTGCATCAGGCTGGTGAATACCTGTTTCTCGCCGGCTATGTGCTGGATGTTGGGGTCGGTCTCCGAGAATTTCTCTATCGAGTTGGTGATTATGTACATGCACTCTACCCATCCGCCGGCCGAGATCTGCGCGATTGTGGAGTTGCGGTTGTGGCTCTCCAGCGATTTCTTGATGTCGTAGTATGTGTCGTTGGCTATCGACTTCAGCGAGTCCTTGTTGGATAGGAACTGGTCTACTCTTGTGGCGAGGGCCTGTGTGAATATCGACTCAAGGCCGAGCTTGGAGCTTACGCCCTTTATGGTCTTCAGGTACTTGCCGGCGTCGTTGTATTCGCCGAAAGCTGCCGCGTAGGCCATGTCGGCTGTGTATACGCCGAAGTTGATCTCCTGAGCCTTGATGTCCATGTAGGAGTCTGCCTTGTCGGTAGGGTTGAGCAGTGCCGACGAGTATTTCATCTTCTCGGCCGAGAAAGCGAATATGTCCTCTGGCGATGGCAGCATGTAGAATGTGCTCTGCTCCATTTCGTCCGATTCCTGCATTTCGTCCAATTGGTCGTTGGTGATGTTCTGATTGTTGCCACCGTTGCCTGAGCAGGCTTGCAGGGCGGCAAATGCGGCTATCGAGATAGCTGTTGCGATTGATTTTGATATCAGTTTCATTTGGTGTGGTTTTATTGTGTAATAATTCTGTTTCTGTATCTTGGAGCCTTGCCGGCCCCATTAGCTGAATACGTTGCAAAGATACATTTTATTTTGTATCCGGCAATTTTTAATTTATTCCCCGTTTTCGCCGCTGCGCCATATCAGCTTTTTGCCGAACCCGAATCTGTTGTCGGTGAGTTTCATGAAGTCGGGCTCTATGGCCAGGTATTCTCCCGGCGATGCTATGGCGTATGGGTACTGTTTCAGGTATGTCTTTCGTGCCGGGGCCAGCTCGTCGCCTTGGTAGTATACGGCCCTGCCTGTCAGCTGCAGTCCCTGTATCTTGCCTATCTCCTTGGTCTCCAGCACTATCGATGCGCCTATCTGAGGGTTTGCTTCTATCTCGGCATTGTGCCGGGTGTTGTCGTTGGTCTTCACCACAAAGATGTTCAGTTCCTCGTTGTAGGCGTAGAAACAGCTGCAGCAGTACGGCTGTCCGTTGGCGCATGTGGCCAGTGTAAGCACGTGGTGCTCGCGGATAAAACGTATTAGCTTTTCGTCTATCATTTGTTGTTTTTTTTATTGTATCAGCTAATGGCAAATTTATTTTGTATCAGCTAATGGCAATTATTCCTCCTCGCCAAACTTGATGCCATGCTCGCGGAAGTCGGTGCGGAGTACTGCAAATTCGGAGCGGCGGTTCAGCTGATGGCAAATCTCCTTGTCCTGATTGGTAGAGAGGTTGTTGATGAACTCCTCGCTCAGCACGTCGCCCTCCTTCAGGAATGGATACTTGTTGGATATCTTCTTGGTTACCTTTACGGGGTTGGTCTCGCCCATGCCTCGTGACGAGAGGCGGTCGGGGTTGATGCCCTTGCTTACGAGGTATTCCACTACCGAAGCCGCGCGCGCCTCCGATAGTTTCATGTTGTCCTCGTCGCTGCCGCGGAAGTCGGTGTTTGCCCTCAGCTCTATGGTGATGTTGTTGTTTACATTCAGCAGCTCCACCAGCTGATCGAGGCTCACCTTGGATTCCTCGCGGAGGTTGGCCTTGTTGAAGTCGTACTCGATGTTCTCTATCTCAACTACCTGGGCTATAGGAGTAAGGAGAATCTCGATATGCAGCACCGTATTCTCGGTGAGGCCCTTGGTGGTCTCCTTGCCGATGCCCTTCAGGTATCCGCTCTTGGATGCCACAAACATGTAGTCGATGTTCTCGTTGAGCTTGAATCTGAACTGGCCATTCTTGTCGGTCTTGGTGTCCAGCTGATTGCCGTCGGATCCTGTGAGCTGAACATTCGCATCTGGTATCACCACGGTGGTCTCCTCGTTTTTGCATACTCCCTCTATGCTTACCTCTATAGGAGGGAGGAAGAATCCGTAGATATCGTCGCCGCGCGATCCCTCTCTGTTTGACGACAGGAAGCCTCGCTGATAGTTCTTGAACTGATGGAAGCCGAAATCGTCGCCGGCCGAGTTGAGCGGATACTTCAGGTTTTCGGTCTTGGTCTGTCCGTCTTTCTTGTAGTTCCTGAAAATGTCGAGACCGCCCATGCCTCCGCGTCCGTTGGATGAGAAGTAGAAACTGCCGTCATCAGCTGCAAAAGGATAAACCTCATCAGCTGCGGTGTTTACATCTGCGCCCATGTTTACAGGATCGCTCCATGAGTTCTTGCCGGTGCGGGTGGATTTCCAGATGTCGCGGCCGCCCATTCCTCCCTCCTTGTAGTCTGATGAGAAGTAGAGGGTCTTGCCGTCGGGGCTCAGGCACGGATGCCCCACCGATACGGTGCTGTCCTTGAACAGTACCACCTCTTCGGGATTGGTCCACTGGCCGTCCTCCAGGCTGGCAACATATATTCTGCATCCCAGCGACTGGTTCTTGAAGTTCTTGCACGATGTGTAGTACATCGTGTTTCCGTTGGGAGTTACAAACGGCGAACCCTCGTCATACGATGAGTTTACCGAGCCCTGTATTGGCACCGGCACGCTCCATTTGCCTTTCTTGTCTTTCTCGGCATAGAAAATGTCGGTGTAGTGCATATCGGAGCTTGTGTTTTTCACGTTGCCGGTAGCGGCCTCGCGCGCCGATGTGAAATATATCGTGGTGCTGTCGGTGCCGAAACACGGCGCAAAGTCCGATTCCTTGTCGTTGAGCCATCTGGCCGGGAATACTATGTGTCTTGTGGGATTCTTCATCCACTGGAGGGCTTGCTCACAGTCGTTTACTCCCTGCTCGCCCCTTACGTCCTGGGGCATCAGGTCCTGATATGCGCTGTATTGCACCGAGGCGTCCTCGTAGTTGCCCCTCATCTTCAGCGCGTCGGCCAGGTAGAGAGTAGCCAGCGGATTCGAGTATTTGTTTTGCACGGCCTTGCGGTACCACTGCGCCGCATTGCGCGAGTCGCTTAGGTTGCGGCTGCATTCTCCTATGTAGAATGATACCTGTCCCTTGGTGGGGCGGTCTTTCACTTTTGGGAAATACTTTACGAGCATGTCGCGGCATTTGGTGTACTCCCCACTGTTGTAGTATGTGAGAGCCTTGTCGACTTTCTTGTTCTGGGCCAGTGCCGGACTTGCAGCCAATGATGCTGCGGCAATAGCCGTGGCTATGAGTAAACTGCGCATTTTTTATATCCTTTTTTTTATTCGTATTTTGTTTTCAATTGAATACAAATATTATTCATTTTTTCCTATCGGAGAAATTTTTTTTCGTTTTTTTTACATTTGTTGAAAATTAGTGGCAAATTTAGGATTTTTTTTGTTTATTTCGCATATCAAAAACTTTTTAGATTATTCAATTACTTTTTAATAGGGATATATGCGTAGTAAATATATATTGTGGCTTGTGTTTCTGCTGATGGCAGTATCTGATGTATCGGCCCAGATAGAGATCGATTATTCGGATATGGCCAAAGACGGCGATGGTTTCATATATGCCGTAAAGACGTACCGGGTGGGCGAGCTCAATCTTCAGGAGCTCAATCGCCGAGGTTGGGATGTATCTGATATAAAGCCTGATACGTACGATACGGTAAGGTATTACTCCAAGCGAAGGAGCAAATACGGCAATCTGTTCCCTAATTCGGAGCTGGTGAAGTTTCAGACCAAGAAAAACATGGAGTTCATATCCATGGATTCGTCGAAGGTGAGGATGCAGGGACTCATCAACGATTACCTGGGGCTCAAGGCCGCGGTGGTGATAGTATTCCCTACCGACCTGGTGCTCTACAAGTTTCCGCTCAAGCAGGGCCGCTACATCAGCGACAGCATCAGCAAGAAATTCGTATCGAGCTACGGCCTCACACAGTTTGCCGATTCGGTGAGGATAGACCTCGATATGAGCAGCGAGTCGTATTTCGATACCTGCATGACCATCAAGACACCACAGGAGACATACATGGCCCTGCGCGAGCGCAATACCGTGAATAAGAGGATGGTGGCATACAAGAATTCGCACATGATGGGCTGGAGGCCCGCCCCGGAGTTCGGCAGCAAGACCAATGCCGTATATTACCGCTGGTTTGCCAAGGGTGGCGGAATAGCCGTGCTGGAAGCCGAGGCCGATATCTACGACAATGTGCGCTACATCAGGTATCAGTACCGCGCTCCCATGGAACTGGCCATCGAGAAGGAAGACGTGAAATGCCACGGCAAGAGCACCGGTACAGCCAAGGCCGTAGTTACCGGCGGCACTCCCGACTACAAGTATCTATGGAGCAACGGCAAGAAGACCGCCAAGATAGACAACCTATCAGCTGGCCAATACACCGTAACTGTAACCGACTGCAAGGGAAACTCTATGACACAGAGTGTTACTATCAGCGAGCCCGAGAGCGAGCTGAGCCTCAAGATCGATTACAGGAACATCCGCTGCTATGCCGAACACGACGCATACCTAAAGGCCAATGTTACAGGCGGCACAGCACCTTATTATATAATATGGAGCGATGAGACCGAGGCTCCCGAAATCGTGAACCAGGGAACAGGTGTTTACGGATGTGTAGTGCGCGATGCCAACAGGTGCTACACTTGGGATTCGGTGGAGATTACCGCGCCCAAGATTCCGTTCACATTCAGCCCCGAGGTCTACCACTCGCCATGCCACGGACAGCCCCGCGGCGCGCTCACATTCGCAGTATCGGGCGGCGACAAGCCTTACAAGTTCTGGCTCAACGATTCGCTGGTGGGGCAGGAGGTGGATAATGTAATGGCCGGCACATATACCATGAAGGCCGTGGACAGCTGGGGATGCGAGATAGTGAGGTCGGCCGAGGTCCACCAGCCCGAAAAGCCTCTCTTGGTGGAGGGCGAGGTGAAAAACGTGACCTGTACCGGCGGCAACGACGGACAGATTTCACTGAAAGTATCGGGCGGAAATCCCGGATACACTTATTCATGGAATACCGACCAGGATTCGCGCGACATATCGCACCTATCCAGCGGAACATACAAGGTTACCGTAAAGGACCGCAGTCAGTGTATGGCAGCTAATACGTTTACTGTATCAGCTCCCACTATAGAACTTACCATGAGGTGCGATGTAAGCCATGTATCAGCTCACGGCGCCGGCAATGGCAAGATAAACGTGGTGCCCAACGGCGGTGTGGCCCCATACACCATAACCCTGAACGGCAAGGAGAAGACTCCGATAATAGAGCGCCTGAAACCGGGCAGCTATTCGGTGAAGCTTGTCGACAAAAACGGATGCGCCGTAATAGAGACCGTAATAATATCGGAGCAGGGAGCTGATGACTAAGAGGTTGAAGTGATTGAAGTGTTGAAGTAATTGAAGTGATTGAATTGAAATAAACTAACAAAGACTAGATAAAATGGACATTATTTTCGCAACCAACAACGCAAAGAAATTGGCTGAGGCTCAGCAGATAATAAAGACTTTCAAGGTGGTATCGCTCAATGAGATAGATTGTCACGACGACATTCCCGAAACTCACGAGACCATCTACGAAAACGCCGAGGAAAAAGCCATGTACCTTTGGAACAAGTATCATCAGCCCTGTTTCTCGGATGATACCGGCCTGGAGGTTACAGCGCTCAACAATGCGCCCGGAGTATATTCGGCACGATACGCCGGCCCTCAGAGAAATTCCGACGACAATATGGACCTTCTGCTCAAGAACTTGGAAGGCATCAGCGACCGCAGGGCAAGATTCCATACCGAGATGGTATTGGTAATGGATGGAAATCCCATCCATTTTGAGGGATACGTGAATGGCGCTATCACATTGGACAGGCGCGGACAGGGCGGTTTTGGCTACGATCCGGTTTTTCTGCCCGATGGATTCGATATCACAATGGCAGAGATGACCGCCGAGCAGAAAAACGCAATCTCGCACCGCGGCATGGCCCTTGGCAAGATGGCAGAATTTTTGAGCAATTACAAAAACTAACATATTTTACTATTTGAAATTTAATTGTTAACTTTGTATCCAGTTTATTATTGGCTACAAAAGTTTTACAGCTAAACATTATGGAAGATACAATGGAAAACAAATCATCGGGTGTCAACAAGTTTCTGATGATAGCGGCTATACTCGAGGCCGTGGCTATCATCACCCTGCTCGTAATGATGGGCAACAACAAGCGCGAATCTGAATTGCTGATCTCGCAGATAGAGAAAGGTACATTGGAGAAAGACTCACTGAGCCGCGAGATGACCTTCATAATGGACAGCTACAATCAGCTGCAGACCACCAACGATACTATAAACGCCCAGCTCGAGGAGCAGAAGGCCAGGGTTACGGAGCTGATGGAAAACCTCCAGAAGGTGAAGGCCCAGAACCGCGACTCGCTCAAGAAATACCATGCCGAGGTGGAGACCCTGCGCGCCATTATGCGCAGTTTCGTGGTGCAGATCGACAGCCTGAATACCAAGAACATTGAGCTCACCGAGGAGAATACCCGCCTTACCGACCAGCTGAGCGACGCCAACCGCCAGAACCGCAAGCTGAGCAACGTAAAGGATTCGCTCCAGGGCCGTGTGAAGGAGGCCGAGGCTCTCAAGGCCGTGCAGATGAAACTCGTGGCACTCAACGAGCGCGACAACGAGACTTCCAGAATCGTGAAGACCCACAAGTTTAAGGTTACATTTGTAATCAACGAAAACAGCATGACACAGACTGGCAGCAAGGACCTGTACGTGCGCATCGTGAAACCCGACGGAGCCATCCTCATCAACGAGAACTCGGGCCTCTTCAAGTATCAGGGCAAGGAGATTTCGTATTCGGCGCGCAAGGCTATCAGCTACGATGGCAGTGCTCAGAACACCACAATATACGCCATATCACGCGAGGTGCTATCAGCTGGCATATATCAGGCCGATGTGTTCTGCGAGGGCAAGAACATAGGCTCTGTAACCGTAAAACTCGATTAGTAACACTTTTAAATATTTATATCTGATTATGTGGAATAGTATAGCTAATTTCATACTGAAGAACAAGCGGATGATACTTATAGCAATAGGTATTATCACCGTGTTCATGGGCTTCAATATGAAGAACCTGCGCATGAAGTATTCAGCCGCGCAGCTGCTCAACGAGTCCGACAGCGCGTTTCTGCGTTTCATGGATTTCAAGAAAACTTTCGGTGAGGATGCTTCCATGATAGCCGTGGCTTTCGAGGACGAGAATTTCATCTCGCTCGATAAATACAACGACCTCGTGCGCCTTCAGGACAGCATGAAGAGCATCATCGGCGTCAAGAGCATTCTCTCGTACACCAATGCAGTATCGCTGGTAAAGGATACCGTGGAAAGAAAGTTTGTGATAAACAAGATTTTTGATCCCGCGCCCACCACACAGGCCGAGCTCGATTCAATGTTTCAGCTCGTAAAGGATTTCAAATTCTACGATCAGCTGCTCTACACGCCCAACAACTGCTATGTAATGGCCATTACCTGCGATCCGCAGACCATAGTCTGCAAGGACCTCGATCAGCTGGTGGCCGGCATCAAGGGCGCTGTATACGGATACGGCGAGCGTCATAATGTAAAGGTTCACTGCAGCGGACTTCCATACATCCGCAGCAGCTCCATGAAGATGATTAAGGACGAGCTGATATTCTTCGCCGTGCTCTCGCTCATTATCGTGTCCATCATTTTCATGATATTCTTCCGCAGCATCAAGACCACTCTCTGGAGTGTGCTTATAGTATTTGTGGGCGTTATCTGGACCATGGCCTTCATGGCCCTGTTCGGATACGAGCTCACCATGATGTCGGGAATGCTGCCTCCGCTTCTCATAGTGATAGGTATTCCTAATACAATATATCTGCTCAACAAGTATCATGTGGTATACCGTGAGACCCGCGACAAGGAGAAATCACTCTTCGAGGTAATCACCAAGGTGGGCAAGGCCACATTCCTAACCAACCTTACCACCGCCGCAGGTTTCGCCACATTCCTCATCACCGGCAATGCAATGCTCATGGAGTTTGGCCTGGTGGCCACTCTCGGCATTATCACAATGTTTGTACTCTCTGTGCTTATGGTGCCGTCGATATTCAGCTACGTGGCTCCGCCTACCGAGAAGGAGCTCAAGCATCTCGATACCAAGTTTGTGACCAATATCGTTGAAAAGTTCGTGTACCTTGTGGAGCGCAAGCGCAAGCTTATCTTCACCGCCACCATCGTGGTAGTGGCAGTGGCAATATACGGCCTCACACTCATGCGCAACGAGAGTTTCCAGGTGGACGACCTCCCGGAGCACAATGTTATCTACAGCGACCTCAAGTATTTTGAGAAGGAGCTCAAGGGTATTCTTCCTATGGAGATTTCCATCGATACCAAGAAGAAGAAAGGCCTGCTGAAGATGAAGACCATCCGCAACATAGAGGCCATTGAGGATTCGCTGGCCAGCTTCAACTGTCTGAGCCACGGCACATCCTTCGCCGATGCCATCAAGCTCATCAACCGCGCTTATTACAACGGCAACAACGATTTCTTCTGTCTGCCCAACAGCGAGGCCGAGCTTCTCTTCTTCCAGGAATACCTGAACAACAACCGTTCGCAGAAGGGCGCCAACAATGTGATGACCGCCATGGTGGATACCACATTCTCACGCGCGCGCATTCAGATGCGTATAGCTGATGTGGGCACCATCCGCATGATTGATGTTACCGACAGCATAGCCGCCATCATCGATAAGTATTTCCCAGCTGATAAGGGTAACGTTGTGGATATTACAGGAACATCGGTAATCTTTGCCAAGGGCTCGCTCAAGCTCATCGACAATCTCGTTCAGTCTTTGGTTTTGGCCATCATCCTGATATCGCTCTGTATGATGGCTCTCTTCAGCAACTGGAGAATGGTTATCATATCAGTGATTCCAAACTTTATTCCGCTGATAGTAACCGCCGCCATAATGGGATTCTTTGATATACGACTCAAGAGCTCCACAATCCTTGTGTTCAATATCGCGTTCGGAATCTCTGTGGACAACGCCATCCACCTCTTCACCAAGTTCCGCCAGGCCATCGACCACAACCTCGGCGATGTACGCAAGTCGGTGATAGAGTCGCTCCGCGAGACCGGCGTTTCCATCATCTATTCGGCTCTGATACTCCTCTGCGGCTTCCTCATGTTCTGCGGATCGCAGTTTGGCGGCACCATAGCCCTTGGCCTGCTGATATCCATAACATTGTTTGTGGCCATGTTCACCAACCTCCTCTTCTTGCCATCGCTTCTGCTCACATTCAAGCTCAAGTTCAATAAGGACAAGAAAGATGAGGCAATAGAGGAGAAGTAAGCATTAAAGATTCCCCAAAAACTATGCATAATAAAAATCGCTGCAATCGACGTGATGTCGGTTGCAGCGGTGTTTATTTTTTACATATCCTCTATCGACAATCCCTTACATTTTATTTTATAGTTCTTGAATTGATGTGTGGCGTTTAGGAAAGCGTCTTTCCTTTCTTCAAGAAGTTTTGGCGAGAAGTTTTCCTTCTTGCGCTTCACCTCATAGAATTCCGCTGTGTTTTCCAGCTCGTCGGCGGATATTATGTCTATCTCCACATCGCCCCTGCGGTTCCACCAGTTGCCGATTCTTGTGTATTTCTTGGATTCCATCATCACCTCCTTGAAATATTTCTCCAGAGCCAATCCGCTGAATACATTGTAGTCGCGCTGTATTATCTGAAGCAGTTTCTCGTATGCGCCAATCTCGAGCATGTAATTGTATTTGTATACGAACCTGAACCAGAAGATGAAGAAGTTGTCATCGAGCTTGTAGCGGAGGTTTGTGCCTGCGCTTTTCTCAAACATTGGCTGATGCTTGCTGATGAGGCCGTATTCCGAATCTAATTTTGTAAGATATCCGCTTACTTCCTTCCCGATGATTTCCTCAATTTTGCTTCTTGAGTTGTGTCCGTTGGCAATGGCTGATAATATCGAGAAATATATTCCATAGTCTCGCCCGAATTCTTCTATCAGGGTGGATTTGCCGTCGCTGATGAAAATGGAATCCTTCTCGCAGATTTTGTTTAGGATTTTGTTCAGCGTAAGGGTGTTGCTGTTCACAAGTATCTCTACGTATTTGGCCACTCCGCCGGTAAATGTGTATAGAGCCAGCAAGTCCTCGTTGCTGTATCCGGGATTGTATTCCTGCATTATCTCCTTTAATGTGGATGGCCTGAATGGCTTCAGGTTTATCTGCGCGGTCTCTCTTCCAAACAGAGGCTCTTTCTCGTTCTTGAAAATCTTGCCCATCAGCGAATATACCGAGCCGCATACTATTAAGTTTAGCCTGCTGTTGTTTTTGTGGAGGTCCCAGATTCTCTGCATGTCGCTGTAGATGGATTTGTTTACGTTGATAAACTCCTGAAACTCATCTATGAACAAAGTCAGGTTCTGTTTCTCTGATATTATCATCAGCTGCTCGAATATGGTGGCAAAATTTGTGGCCTTGCCCATGGTTACGATGTTGAGCTTGTTTTCTAGTTCCTGCTGAAAATCCGCGCACAGTGCGGCCTCAGCCTTCCTGCTTACAAAAAAATATACAAGTGGCTGATCCTCAAACGCCTTCAGCACCATGCTTGTCTTGCCGATGCGGCGTCGGCCTGTTATTATTGTAAACTGGGCGTTGCTCAGCGACATTTGCTGAATCTCCCTGAGTTTGGCTATCTCTTCTTTCCTGTCGAAAAATTTCATAGTATCAATTTTTTTTACTTCCGAAACCGCTGTTTCCGAAACCGCTGTTTCGCTGTTGCAAATATAAGGATTTTTTTGGGGATTGTAATATGTGGGCTTGGCTTTTTTTATTAATTTTGCGTCAGATAAACAAACATACCGAAACATCATGAAAGAATTCAAAGAACTTCTATCCATAGTGGAGCAGGAGATTGCTGACATCCAGTATCCTGCCGAGCCAAAGAATTTTTACGAACCTGTAAAGTATATCCTATCATTGGGCGGCAAGAGGCTGCGTCCCGTATTCGGACTCATGGCCTGCAATATGTACAGCGATAGTGTAGCTGAGGCCGTGAAACCATCTGTGGGAATGGAGATTTTCCACAACTTCACTCTTCTGCACGACGACATCATGGACAACTCCAAACTCCGCCGCAAGAAGCCTACCGTAAACGCCAAGTGGGGCGACAACGTGGCCATACTCTCCGGCGACGGAATGACATACATTGCCACCAAGTACGTGATGACGGCTCCCGAGAAGGTTCGTCTCCAGTGCATGGATCTCTACCTGAAAACCGCCATCGAGGTCTGCGAAGGTCAGCAGTACGATATGGATTTCGAGACCAGCAACGATGTCTCCCTTCAGGACTATCTGAAGATGATAACCCTGAAGACAGCCGTGCTCCCAGCCGCCTGCCTCAAGATAGGCGCACTCATCGGCGGGGCCAGCGAGAATCAGGCCCAGATGCTATACGACGCCGGCATCAAATTCGGCATAGCGTTCCAGATTCAGGACGACTTCCTCGATATGTACTCGACTCCCGAGGTTCTCGGCAAGCCCGTCGGCGGCGATGTCAATGAGTGCAAGAAGACAGTTTTCTACCACAAGATCATAGAGCTGATGCCAGCTGATAGGGTAGAGGAGTGGCGCACATTCTACTCCAGCCACGATTACACATTCGAGGCCAAGCTCGCCAGGGCCCGCGAGTATTTCGCAGAGTTTGGCGTGGATAAGCAGGTTCAGCAGATGGTGGACGAATATTACAGCGAGTCGTTCGCACTCCTGGAGAAAGCCGCTCCTGCCGGCAAGGCCGATGTGCTGAAATCATTCCTCGAGAAACTTAGAGTCCGTATCAGCTAATGGCAGTAATATTAGGCATCGACCCGGGCACCAATTTCATGGGTTACGGCATCATCAGCAGCGAGGGCTCCAAGATAGAGTGCCTCGCTATCGGTATTCTTGATATTCATAATGTTAAGGATCCTTACCTGAAGCTGAAGATGATATACGACCGTGTGAGCGGTCTCATCAAGGGCTACAATCCCACCGAACTGAGCATCGAGGCGCAGTTCTACGAGAAGAACGCCCAATCCATGCTGAAGCTTGGCCGTGCGCAGGGCGTGGCTATCTCGGCCGCCGTAAACGCCGGACTTCAGATTTTCGAGTATGAGCCAAGGAAGATAAAGCTCGCCGTGGCCGGCAACGGATCGGCCACCAAGGAGCAGGTGGCGCGTATGCTTGCCATGACCCTGAAGATAGATGAGGCTCCCGACAAGCTGGACGCCACCGACGCCCTGGCCGCCGCGGTATGCCATCATTATCAGAAACGTATGCCTGTGGCCAGCAAAGGCTCAAACAGCTGGGCCGCCTTTATTGCCAACAATCCCGACCGTGTCAAGAAGTCTTAGATACATATCAGCTCTCATTTTCACGCTGTTAGCTGCCATGGCCGCATACGGACAGTGGACACCGCGCCCGAGTTTCAGCGATGTGCTCTCGTATTGCGAATACGATGGCGGTACTCTCTGCGTGTGCCGCAACGGAGTTTTTGTGGTGGACCGCTCGGGCGAGATTACCACGCTCGCCAAATCCACCGGTCTGTCCAGCTCGTATGTGTCGGCCGGTGCGGCTTCGGGCCAGGTGATAGCTGTGGGCTACGAGGATGGCTCGCTCGATATCATAAGCGGAGGGCACAGAACTTACCTGCCGGATATCACACTCGGCAATTCTCACGACATTAGCTGCATACGCCATATCACTTTCAGCAATTCTTTAATACTTGCCAGCGGAGATTTCGGAGTCTCGGTGGTGGATTCGTACAGGGGCGAGGTGCTGGCCTCGTGTCCTCTGCCGGGTGTGGAAATGTGTCTTGTAGCTAATGGCGAGATATTTGCCGTTACCGCTCATGGTGCCTACTCTGCCGCCATCAGCTGCCCAAACCTTCAGGATCCCGGGCAGTGGAGCTATGATGGATTGTATCAGCTGATGGCGGAAAAAACTGCATACGGCGGTCCCGTGCCGAGGTCGGTGCCGTGCGACTATGCCCATCAGATGGCGCAGGCATCAGGTGTGCTGGCCATGGCCTCGCGATACTATACTGAGGTACAGAGGAGCGGAATCTTCTATACAGAAAATCCTGACAGCGTGGATTTTACAGCCGTGTTTCATAATCCATACAATCCCCAGCACGTATTTCTGGGCGATGAAAATGGAACTGTTTTCGAATACATAGGCCACAATCTAAAGGCGCGCTATGCCGGCCGTGCGAGGGGGCGCATTGTGGATATGGACTGCACTCCCGAGGGCGACCTCCTTATATTATCTGCCGACCGCGCCAATCCCGTAACCATATTCGACCACAACGGCAACTGGCATAGCGCATCGTCTTTTCAGTCAATGAATTGTGCATCGCCTCTTGGATTGCTTCGGCTGTCCGATTATGTGTTTCTGGTAAATATGGGCAAGGCCGGAATCTTTGCCGTGGATCTGGGCGGAAGTCCGCTCGATTTTTCCGACGACAGATACGTCTCGTTCTATCCGATGGTGGGCGGGGCCAAGGCCGGAGACATGGTTACGTGCATGGCATTGGATATGTACGGAATGCTCCTGGTGGGCACCGACAAGGGTGTGGTGGCCTGCTCCAATACCGGGCGGATAATGGAGGGCAATGCCGTATTTGCAAATCCAGTGGTAGTGGAGCCTCTCGGCACAAGCGATCAGTATGCACAGCATCTGCTGCACGGCAAGCACATTACGGCCATAGATGTCGACGCTGCCAACAGGAAATGGATCTCCACAATGGGCGCCGGTGTGTTTTTGGTATCAGCTGATACAGACAAGGAGATAGCCCACTACAACGAGCGCAACTCGCCTCTGCCCAGCGATACTGTATACAGCCTGAGTATTGTGCAGATGACGGGCGATGTGTTTTTCGGCACGAGGAACGGCCTCGCGTCGTATATGTCGGATGTGCAGGAGCCATCAGCTGACCTCTCTAATGTATTGGTGTATCCCAATCCCGTGCGCCCCGGTTACAGCGGCGATATCTGCGTATCGGGCCTGGAGGACGGATGCAGCGTGCGCATAGCCGATGCGGCGGGCCATCTTGTGCACAGTTTTGTATCGGAGGGCGGACGCATAACGTGGGACGGGCTAAACCTCAACGGACACAAGTGCGCCACCGGAGTATACCTTATCTTTGTAGTGAATCCCGATACTGGCCACAAGATTACAAAAAAACTCCTTATTGTTAGGTAAAGTGCCAAAAAATC
>JAZUEG010000269.1:0-16898 GCA_045640025.1 Bacteroidales bacterium | reverse complement strand
ATATTTAAACCCATTTAAAATACATAAAGAAAATGAAGCGCACATTTCAACCTTCTATTAAGAAGCGTAAGCACAAGCACGGATTCAGAGAGCGTATGAAGACAGCAAACGGCCGCAAGGTATTGGCTGCAAGACGCAAGAAAGGCAGAAAGAAACTTACAGTATCTTCTGAGGCTAGATGCCAGGGTCACTACTAGGATTGCACCTTGCGTCAAGCAAAAACATAAAAGCCCTCAATTCGTAGCGGGATTGGGGTTTTTTAGTATGTATACTAATCTAATTTATTTACAATAAGACATAATGGCAGCACTAACAACCATTAGAAGCAAGGGTAAGCTCATCGCAATATGTGTGGGAGGTGCCCTTTTGGCCTTTGTCCTCGGCGACTTCATCAATAGTGGAACTACCATTTTTGGCGCTAGTCAGACCAAGGTGGGCGAAATTAACGGAACTTCCATAGATTATATGGAGTTTGAGGCTAACACTAAGAACAGAGAAAATTTCCTGGAGGTTATATACAACCGTTCCCTCGATTCAGATATGAGCGAGGATGTACGCGACTACTGCTGGGAGCAGGCTATCCGTAGGAATACCATTGGCGAATATGCCAACAAGCAGGGTCTGGTGGTAACCGACGATGAAATTATCAATCTCGTAAACGCAGGAGCTGTAACTCCTATGATTCGTGAGTATTACACCAATCCTCAGGTTGGTTTCTACGATCCACGTCTCGTATCGGAGTGCATCAAGAGCGGCAATGCAAGAGAACTCTACATTTGGCAGAATCTTGAGAACGAGCTCCGTGAGTCTCGTCAGTACGTTAAGTATCTCAATATGATCAATGCCGGTATGTACATTACATCAGCCGATGTTGAGAAGGAGTTTGCCGACCGTACTCACCTTACAGACTTCAAGTATGTAGCCGTTCCTTATTCTGATATCAAGGACGAGGAGGTTAAGGTTTCAGATTCTGATATCAAGAAGGTTTACGAGGCCAAGAAACTCAAGCTCGAGCTTGCACAGGAGCTCCGCGACATTGCTTACGTAAGCTTCGATATCGTTCCTTCCATCCAGGACAGCACAGAGGCTCTCGATATCGCCAAGGATATCGCAGCTGGTCTCGGTGAGGCTTCTGTAGATGAGGTAGGCAACTATATCAGCTCCAAGAGCGATATTCCTTACATGGAGTATTTCTATGGCAAGGATGAGATTCAGGACGAGGATATCAACAATTTCGTATTCTCCAACGAGCCTGGCGCTGTATACGGTCCATACGTTGATGGCCAGTATTACACCAGCGCACGCATCATCGAGAAGCAGATGCGTCCCGACTCTGTAAAGATTTCTATGATTGCTGTTGCATACAGCGGTGATACTCTTGCAGCAAGAAACCGTGTGGACAGCCTTATGGATGTTTACAATTCAGGCATCGATTTCGGCGCTTTGGCTTTGAACAATTCTGACGAGCAGCGCAGCGCTCAGGATTCAGGCAACTACGGCTGGGTGATAGAGCGCACAAGCTTTATCCCAGAGCTCAAGTCAGCTTGTTTCGAGACCAAGAAGGGCGACACCAAGATTGTAAAGGCACCTAATGCATACTTCATCATCAAGGTTACCGACAGAACAGCTCCATTGGAGAAGGTTTCGGTAGGTTTTGCAGCTGTTGAGATCCGTCCAGGCAACCAGACACGTCAGGAGGCTTGGGGCAAGGCCAGCGAGTTTGCCGGTACTTACAGAAAGCCAGCTGATTTCGAGAAGGCAGTAGCAGAGAAGGGTCTTGTACGCCGTATTGCTCCAGCCCTCAAGTCAGACACCAAGCAGGTTCCTGGTATCAGCGGCAGCCGTCAGCTCGTTCGCTGGGCATTCAACGACGACGAGTCTAAGGAGGTTTCTAAGGTATACGAGTTTGGCGACCGCTACATCGTGGCTGCTCTTACCGCAGTTCATCCAGCCGGTATTCCAAGTGTAGCTGATGTCAAGGAAGACCTCACCAACGATGCAATGAAGGCAGCTAAGGCCGAGATCATTGCCGCTAAGCTCAACGGCGTATCAAGCGTAGAGGCTGCAGCTTCTGCTTACGGCAAGACCGTTCAGGAGACCCGCAACGTTTCTTTCTATCAGACACAGATTCCAGCCATCGGCGACGAGCCAGAGGTTTTGGCAGTAGCAGCAACTCTCTCTCAGAACCAGGTTTCAGCTCCTATCAAGGGCAAGAATGCGGTTTACGTAATTCAGGCTACTTCTGTAACTCCATCACAGGCTATCCAGCCAGTTAACGTGGATACCGACAGAAAGATGATGCAGATGGAGCTCCGCAACAGACTTTCTTACCAGGTGCCACAGGCTATCAACAAGCTTGCTGGTGTAGTTGATAAGCGAGTTAAGTTCTTCTAATAGAATTTGAAGTTAATATAATAGATAAAAAATCCGCAGTGGAGATTCTCCGCTGCGGATTTTTTTTTTTGTGCGTTGTAGGGTGACCGTGGTACCGTGTGATGACCGTGGTATCATAGTACCGTAGGATTACCATTGTACCATTGTGCCATTGTGCCTTAGTACCGTAGGATGACCTGCTGCGCAGGGTAATCCTACGGCTATAGATGCTTTGTCCCCGTTGGGGACACAAGAAAGCCCAGTCAAAATATTATTGGCTGGGCTTTTGTTTTAAGCTTTAATCTCTAATCTCTAAACTCTAAACTCTAAACTCTAATCTTTAATCTTTAAACTTTAAACTTTAATCTTTAAACTTTAATCTTTCTCTTTTACCGGAATCACCAGGCTCAATACAATGCTAAGTGTGAGGACTCCGAGGATGAATACTAATGATACCCAGTCTGGAATGTGGAATACGCTGTGGCAGAGGAGTTTTACACCGATGAAGAGAAGCAGTATCGATACGCCCTGCTGGAGGAATCTGAACTTGTCGGCGATGGCGGCAAGGAGGAAGAACATTGCTCTCAGTCCCAAAATCGCGAAGATGTTGGAGAAGAATACGATGTATGGATCCAGCGATACCGAGAAGATGGCCGGGATACTGTCGAAGGCGAAGATCACGTCGCAGAATTCGATGGAAACCATTGCCAGGAATAGGGGAGTGATGAAGAGTTTTGCGCCATTAGCTACCTTATCTACCACTGTGTACTCGTCGCCGTTTTTGGTGGCGTGCACGAAGAAGTCGTCGCCGTTGAATCTTGGGAAAACTCTCATGTGCTTGCTCAGGAAGGTTACGATGCCCGGAAGTTCGTCGCTGTCGTCTTCTTTCTGGAAGAATGTTTTAGCTGCACTGTAAATCAGGAATCCGCCGAAGATGTAGAGCAGCCAGTCGAACTCCTTGATGGCAGCGGCGCCTACGAAGATGAAGAGACAGCGCAATACTATAGCTCCCATGATTCCCCAGTTCAATACTCGCTGATATTCTATCTTGCTTACCTTGAATGATGCAAATATCATCATCATAACAAACAGATTGTCAACCGATAGCATTTTCTCGATGAGGTAACCTGTAATATATGTCATTGTCATGGAATGGCGGTACCAATCGAGTTGCTCGGGAAATGCCAGGGCCTTGATGTTGTCGGGCATTTCAATCTTGTATTCGGTTATTACGTGGTTTAGCTCCTCCAGGTTGTCGATTCCGTGAACGAGATCTCCTTTTATATATAGGAATCCAGCAAAAAGCAGCGAAAGACCTATCCATACAAAAGTCCAGATTGTGGCCTCCTTGAGCGAAACCTCGTGGGCCTTCTTGTCGATAACGCACATATCCAGAATCAGGATTCCTACGATAAATGCGATAAAACAGATTAGAAAAATTGTTTCTGTTGCCATAATTTGTTGGTTTAATTACGAATTACGAAATCCGAATTACGACACTAATGTCCGTGCGTCTTGAATGCTCTTAATTCTTAATTATTAATTCTTAATTTTTTTCAGTTGCAAAATTACAAAAAAAAATGGATTGATTATAAAAAATATGTGTTAACTTTGCAATCTCGAATATACAAAGAAAAACACATTAAATGGAAAATACTGTAATAGCCAACGGCGTGAAAGTCAATTATGTAATGACGGGCGAGGGGCAGGATGTCCTCCTTCTCCACGGCTGGGGTTGTAGCACCGACATTTGGCGCACCGTTCAGGCTGGTCTTGATAAAAACTACAGGGTAACGTCGATTGACTTTCCCGGATTCGGCAAGAGCGACGAGCCTGATTCCGTTTGGGGAGTGGAGGAATATACCCGCTGCGTGGAGGATCTTATAGAGAAACTTCAGCTCAGGAATCCCGTCCTCATAGGTCACTCGTTTGGCGGAAGGGTTTCTATATTGCTCTCATCTCGAAATAGTTACGTGAGCAAGGTGGTGCTGACAGGTGCCGCCGGAGTAAAGCCTCAGAACACCAAAATCTCGGTTTCGAGACTTTTCTCGAAGATGAAGAAAATCTCGACCAAGATAATAGGGGAGAAGGCCACCAATTTTCTCGTAAAGCCTTTCGTAAATTCTATGGCGTCGGAGGACTACAAAAACGCCTCGGGCATCATGAAGGAGGTCTTGAAGAAGGTTGTTGACGAGGATTTGCAGTCTGAGATGCCAAAAATCAAGGCTCCTACACTCCTTATCTGGGGACAGAACGACACAGCGACTCCCGTAGCCGATGCCAAGATTATGGAGAAGCTGATTCCGGACGCCGGTCTGGTGGTTTTCCCGGGCTGCACTCATTACAGCTTCCTCGAGAACACACCTTATTATTTAACTATTTTGGACAACTTCCTTAAATCGTAAATATCAGAAATGCAATTACTTGTCACTATATCGGTATTTTTTCTGGCGGCGGCTGTTTTGGTATGGCTGTTTGCCAAATATAAATATGAGTTGCACGTTTTCCAGCAGAACTCTTACCGCAACGAGAGGTATTACAAATGGCTGAGAAACAATATCAACGACAAACAGCGCGTGATCGAGTTTGTCCCGATATTTCTCACTGTACTGGGATTGTTTATGCCTAATGGCGGGATGTTGTCGGTGCTGTTCATTGCGGCAGGCGCGTTGTATATGTTTCTGTCGTATAAGGCTTTCACAAGAAAGGCCAAGGTGAAGCTGAATTTTACAGCCAGGGCCAAGCGTCTGTATTTCACCTCCATCGGTTTGTGCTTGATACTCAGTGTTTTGTATTTTATGATGGCAGGTTTCTCGCTTTTAGGTTTTATATTGGCAATGGCTGTCTGCGCTTTCATCAGCTTCATGATGCTTCCGCTATCAAACATAGTCCTGAAACCCGTTGAGAAGCACATCAGCAACTGGTACATCAACGACGCCAAGCGCATTCTCGCTGAGCACAAGGATATGATAATTGTTGGAATTACAGGTAGTTACGGAAAGACTTCCACCAAGCATTTCCTGAATACTATCCTCTCTCAGAAATACAATGTGCTGATGACTCCGGGCTCGTACAATACCACAATGGGCGTTGTGCGCACCATCCGCGAGTATATGCAGCCTACTCATCAGCTTTTCATCTGCGAGATGGGCGCCAAGCAGATCAACGACATCAAGGAAATCTGCGACATCGTGCATCCAAAATACGGAATCCTGACTTCTGTGGCTGAGCAGCACCTCGATACTTTCCACAATATCGAGAACGTCCGCAAGACCAAGTTCGAGCTTATAGATTCTCTCCCAGCTGATGGCGTGGCTTTCCTCAATGCCGACTACGACATCATCAAGAATACTCCAAAATACAAAGACACAGAGTATTACTGTCTCGGCGACGATAGCTGTGACTATTCCGTTAAGAATATCTCATATTCTCAGGCTGGAACAACTTTCGACCTCTACCATTTCGGCGAGAAGAAGGCTACTTTCACGACTCCGCTTCTTGGTGAGTATAATATCTCTAACATTGTGGCCTGTGTGGCCTGTGCCTACAAGCTTGGCCTGACAACCGAGCAGATAGCCTACGGAATCCACAAATTGGAGGCCGTGGAGCACAGAATGCAGATGTCGACAAATCCTGCTGGAATCATCATCATCGACGACGCTTTCAACAGCAACCCCAAGGGCGCGAAGATGGCTCTCGAGGTTTTATCGGGATTCCCAAATCAGCGTTTCGTGATTACTCCTGGAATCATAGAATTGGCTGATAAGCAGGCATATTACAACCGTGAGCTCGGCAAGCAGATAGCGCATTCGGTAGATTATGCAATCCTTGTAGGCAAGGAGCAGACAAAGGCGATCTATCAGGGTCTCAAGGCTGAGAACTTCCCCGAGGACAAAATCTACATTGCCTCTGGCCTAAACGACGGCGCAAACTACGCGTTCGCAAGGGCAAACCGCGGCGACGCCGTTCTCTTCGAGAACGACTTGCCTGATTTTCATTAGGAATTTAAAACTTTAAACATATAAAACAAAGATGATTACTCTTGGTGTTTTTTTCGGAGGCATGAGCGTTGAGCACGAGATCTCCGTTATTTCTGCTTTGCAGACTATAAACGCATTCCCAGATTATAAGTACGATATTGTACCTATCTATATCAGCAAGGCGGGCGAGTGGTTCACTGGTCCCGGTCTTACAGTGGTGAGCAACTACCGCGATATGAAGAAGCTGATGTCGTGGTGCGAGAAGGTCTATATGACTCCTACCCGTGGCGACTTCAACCTCTACCGCTACAAGAGCAATATGTTCAAGAGCAAGGTGGTAAAGAAGATCGACGTTGCTTTCCCAATCCTTCACGGCAGCTACGGCGAGGACGGCTCTCTCCAGGGATTCTTCGAGATGATTGGCCTTCCATACGTGGGCTCTAACCTCCGCGCCTGCAATATCGCCATGGACAAGATTGCCACCAAGTATATGTGCGTGGCCAACGATATTCCTTGCGTGGATTATATGTGGACCACCGACCGTGAGTGGTTCGAGCAGCACGACGCCAAGAAGGCTGAGGCCGAGAAGATTGGATATCCTCTCATCGTAAAGCCTGCTGGACTGGGCTCGTCAGTTGGTATCAGCAAGGCAGCTAATGCCGAGGAACTCGACGCCGCCGTTGACCTCGCCGCAAAGTTCACCGACAAGATTATCATCGAGCGTATGGTTCAGAATCTTCAGGAGATCAACTGCTCGGTTTACGGAAGCTATCACAACTGTCATGCCTCTGTTCTTGAGGAGCCATTGCGCAGCGGTGACATTCTCTCTTACAAGGACAAATATATGGGCTCAGGCTCGGCTAAGGGTGGCGCCAAGGGTGCTAAGTTCGGTGCCAAGGGCGGCAAGATGGGCGGTGCCAAGGGTTCAGGCTCTATGTCTGACAGCCAGCGCAAGTGTCCTGCCGATCTTCCAGCTGATGTTACCAAGAAGATTCAGGATCTCGCTATCAAGACATTCAAGGAGATGAACGCGGCCGGTATTCTCCGTATCGACTTTATGCGCGATTCCGAAAGTGGCAATGTCTATGTAAACGAGATCAACGCTATCCCTGGCTCACTCTCGTTCTATCTTTGGGAGGCCACCGGCAAGAAGTTCGTTGATGTTCTCGATGAGGTAATCGATATCGCCATCAAGCAGAACGCCGAGAAGCAGAAACTCCAGAGCTCCTTCGATCAGAACATTTTCGCAATGGGCGGCGGAATGAGCTTCGGCGCCAAGGGTGCCAAGAGATAATTACCGTATAACGTCCGTAGAGACGGACCGCGGTCCGTCTCTACCGTATTCCGTCTTTATAGGTTGCGATTAAGGCATATTTCAAAGAACCGATTTCCTCATATTTTTTTGTGGGAATCGGTTCTTTTTTGTTATTTTTGTGCAATTTACTAATAATAACTATCAGAAAACAGCAACTTAATAACATGGATACAACTCAATTGAAATGTCCGGGATGCGGGGCATCGCTGCCTTACAATGCTGAGAGGCGATTGTGGAAGTGCGAGCGGTGCGGAAGCGAATACGACAGACAGCAGATAATTCAGATTACCCAGCAGAAGTCGGATTCCGATATCGATATCAACCGCCCCGACTATCAGCAGGATTCGCCTGCCAGCGATTACGGCGGTCCTCAGCCTGTGCTTAATATATACAAATGCAACTCGTGCGGCGGCGAGATGGTGGCCGATGAGAATACAGCCTCCACTTTCTGCCCATACTGCGGAAATACCAACATCCTGAAATCGAGGCTCGAAGGCGAGTTCCGTCCCAAATATGTAATCCCATTTTGCCAAACCAAGGACGATGCCGTGGCCGGATATGTTGCACTCAGAAAAGGCCGTTTTCTGGCTCCCAGCGAGTTTGGCTCGGCCAGCAATATCGAGAAACTGGCCGGCGTATATATTCCGTTCTGGCTATACAAGGGCAGGTCGTTTGGCCATGTATCGGGCGACCGCCATGTCAAGACCACTTGGAGGTCAGGAGATTACATTGTTACCAAGACCGATGTCTACTTTGAGCTGCGCGAGGGCAGCGAGGCGTTCGACAAGGTGCCGGCCGATGGTTCGCGAAAATTCGATGACGACCTCATGGATTCGGTGGAGCCATTCAATTTCTCCAAGCTCGAACCGTTCAACTATTCATATCTCTCGGGATTCCTGGCCGAAAAATTCGACGTTTCGCCCGATGAGAACAGGCCTCGTGCCATCCTGCGAATGAACAATTCGCTACGCCAGGATATCTACAGCACCATTTCGGGGTCGCTGGTATCGGCCCGCGAAAATTTCCATTGCAATATCCATGATATAGAATACGCCCTGCTGCCGGTATGGATGATGAATGTTTTTGTGGACGGCAAGCCCCACACATTCGCCATGAACGGACAGACCGGGCAGACCGTGGGAAATGTGCCTGTCGATACATTCAAGATGATAATGTTTCTGCTGGGATGCCTGATATCGTGCGTAGGCCTGGCCCTGGGCATATCGTACCTATACAACGACTGCCGTTTCGATAGCGACGAGTCGTTGTGGATGCCTATTCCCATGGGATTGATAGTAGGCTTGGTATTCTTTTTTGCGCATTACAGCAAATACAAGATGGTGAAACGCGGCACCACGGCCCATTCATACAAGGTTCCGGGCTCGTTTGTACTTACTCAGAATGTTACACGGTACGTAAGGTCATTTACCCGCAGGATATACAGCCCACGCAACAAGAAGTAATAATTTTTTTGTACGATTTTTGTTTATTCGATAATTAGTAATTATATTTGGTAGCTCGAAAACTGAGCACAGAACAACAAAAAATATGACAATATGGATACAACGCAATTGAAATGTCCGGGCTGTGGCGCATCGCTGCCATACAATGCCGAGAGGCGCTTGTGGAGGTGCGAGGCGTGCGGAGGCGAGTACGACAAGCTCCAGATCATGCAGCTTACACAGCAGAAGTCGGATGCCGATATCGACATCCACAAGCCGGAATACAAGCAGGATCCTCAGCCCAACCCTTATGCAGGACCACAGCCCGAGCTCAGCGTATACAAGTGCAGCTCTTGCGGTGGCGAGATGGTGGCCGATGAGAATACAGCCTCCACATTCTGCCCCTACTGCGGAAACACCAACATACTGAAATCGAGGCTCGAGGGCGAGTTCCGCCCCAAATATGTAATCCCATTCTCCAAGACCAGGGAAGACGCATTGGCCGGATATGCCGCCCTCAAGAAGGGGCGTTTCCTGGCGCCCAAGGAGTTTGGCGACCCCAATAACATAGAGAAACTTACAGGAGTATACATCCCATTCTGGCTCTACAAGGGCGAGTCGTTTGGCCATGTATCGGGCGAGCGTCACGAGAAAACATCTTGGCGTTCAGGTGATTATGTATATACCAAGACCGATGTTTACCACGAGTTGCGCGAGGGCAGCGAGCGTTTCGACAAGGTGCCGGCCGATGGCTCCAAGAAGTTTGATGACGATCTCATGGATTCCATCGAGCCATTCGATTTCAATGGAATCGAGGATTTCAACTACTCCTATCTGTCGGGATTTCTGGCCGAGAAATACGACGTGGGCCCCGAGGAAGACAAGGAGCGCGCATCCCTCAGAATGAACAATTCGGTGCGCCAGTCTATATACAGCACCATCAGTGGAAGCCTGATATCGCCAGCCGAGAATTTCAACTGCCAGATTCAGGATATAGAATATGCATTGTTCCCGGTGTGGATGCTCAACGTATTTGTGGACGGCAAGGCCCACACATTTGCCATGAACGGGCAGACCGGCAAGACAGTGGGCGATGTGCCCATCCAGGGATCCAAGGCGTTCCTGTTTTTCATTGCCTGCCTGTTGGGAGGCATTGGTTTGATGGTATTGATGGCTCAACTCTTTTTTATGTAGCGCATTATGAGAAAGAATTTTTTACTTTTTATATTATCGGTGCTGATGGCGTGGGCTATGCCGTGCTCATCAGCCATGGCCCAGGAATATCAGGACGGCGGAATCTATTACGACGAGGACGGCGTATATTACAGATACAGCGCCGCCACAGGCGATTTTACGCCCCTTAGCGAGGAGGAGCTTGCGGAGCTGGACCTCGGTGACAGCTACGAAGAAGATTACAGCGGCTCCTCTCAGCAAACCAATGCCGGCGCGCCAAACAATTACGTGCACATACGCGGACAGCGCAGCGGATCAAGCCTCGGTGTCACCAAGTTTCCGGTTACCGACAAAAACAGAAAATACGTGGAGCTTACTCCATACGTGGATACCGCCTACAAGATGTTCGATTTTGCCGGAGTGCTCTCCGATAGGCAGATACGCGACATCGAGAAGCGCGCCCATCTGTTCTGCGACCGCACCGGATGCGATATCGCCATCGTGATACTGGCATCGTGCGATCATCCTACAACCGAAAGATTCAACACCACGGAGTCGTTTATTTGCGACTTCTACGACTACAACGATTTCAAGCGCGACGGAGTGATGCTCTGTCTGGACCTCCAGCACAGCCGCAATTCAGTCTTTGATGCCGGCAAGCTCTATGATGAATCTTTCATGGGCGGTCGTCTCGAGGAATACGGCCCAGTGATGCGTCCGTATTTCGACCGCCGGCAGTATTACGAGGAGATAATGTGGTTTATAGAGCATGCCGAGGCCGACTGGCTCTACGAATGCTCGTTCCCGGTATGGAAGTGCGTGATATTCGGCTCGATACTGGCCCTGCTTATTTATTTTGTGCATACGGCCAAATATCAGCTGGTATTCAAGGGCACCACGGCCAACAACTACAAGGTGGCCGATTCGTTCAATCTTACCCGCAACGAGACCACTTTTGTAAGGACATTCACCACCAAGACCTACAGCCCTCAGAGCAAGGGCGGCAGTGGCGGCGGCAGCAGTTCCGGCGGCGGCCACAGTGGAGGAAGCTTTTAATATTTTATATTAATGGACAATGGACAATGGACAATGCGCGTTGTCCGTTGTCCATTTTTTTTATTTCACCATGAATTTTCCGATAAAGAGCTCCAGCGAAAACATATTGGCGCCGGCGGCGGGAGATATGCACTGGTGCGAATACTGAACCGAGAATCTACTGAGCCTTACATCAAAACCGAACGAGAAACCCGGAAACGGCGAGCTGTCGGTTACGTAGAGGTCGTTGTGTAGCTGAAAATTGAAACCGCCCTTCAGCGAGAAAACACCTTCCGGAAAAATCTCCGCGCCCAGTATCAGGTGGTCGGCTATCGAGGTGGCCGGGTCGTCGTCCAGCTTCGGGCGGTTGATGTCGTGGATGGTGGCCGAAAACCTCAACGGCGCATGTTTCAGCTGCTTGCTTATTCCTATCCTGATATCGAGCGGAAGTTTCTCGCGGGTGCCGCTGTAGGTGGTCAGCTGATGTCCGAGATTCTGCACCGCCATACCTATCGCCATTAGCTGAGATGGAATCTTGTAATACAGCCCCATATCCAGCGCCACACCCTGCGACCTGTAAGTCTCCATGCTCGATATTATGTATTTGGCTGATACACCGGCCCTTAGATTCTCCATTACGGGGCGCGATGCCGATACCAGTATCATGGCGTCACGGCAGCTGAAAGTCCCGAGCTCGTTGGCCGCCTCGTCGGTCTCGGTGAGCGTGCCGTAGTTTAGCACCATAGCTCCTGCCGTTAGCTGCCATAGCCCAATACGTTGCGAGTACATGGCCGATCCGTAATGTATGCCGGCCGCATAGCTCACCGTATTAGCTGATACCGACGCATGGCAGAGCGTATCTGTAAGGGCCGGATTGGCCAGGGCCTGGTTGGGTCCGGTTATGGCAGCTGATGGCGTGTATCCGCCCATGCCCGCATAGTTGGCCGACGCCGGAATGCCCAAAAACGGGTATACGCACTCGCCTCCCTGCTGTGCCAGGGCCGTATGCAGGGCAGCTGATACAATAAGAAGTGTAAGTATTGTGTATCTCATTATTTCTCAAAAAATCCGATTTGTTGCAAAAGTATCAATTTTTTGATTATTTTTGCAAAATCTAAAATTATAAACAATGAGACTATATGCGATATTGCCAGTATTGGCGGCGGCGCTGCTGTCGTCGTGCAATGGCAACAAATACGGTAAGAGTACCGGCGATGCATCGTTGGCGTCGCAAAACAATACTGTGATTACCGACGACGGAGTAACGGTGGAATACAACGACACCGCAATGGAGCCCGGGGCAGCTGATGGCGAGATAGTAGCCTGCGAGGCCAACGACCTGGCGCTGTATCTGGCCGGAAAAGACAGCCCAAAATATGCGTCGCTGCAGACCACGGCCCACTACACCGAATACCGCAAGAATACCCAGCAGACCTGGAGCGACCTCTGCAAGCGCACACTGGATCCTATACAGAGCTGGTGCGTGGATAATATTCCGGCTTTCTACAACGATACCACCACGCTCTTCTATCCATTCGGCGGACCCGATTTGATTTTCGCGATGACTTTCTTTCCTCAGGAGAGGGATTATGTGCTATTCGGCCTCGAGAATCCGGGCCAGATATGCAATCCTATGGACCTTACCGACAATCAGCGCGTGCAGTATCTTGATTCCCTGCAGTTTACTTACCGCTACCTGAACAAGTACGGTTTCTTTGTGGCCAGGCAGATGCTCAACGATTTCAGAAACAAGGAGCTGAACGGCACTATCCACCTGGCGCTCTACACTCTGGCATTGGAAAACTGCACCATCACCAATTACCGCGACATATACCTCGACGACCGCGGCGATGTGCAGACCAAGACCGGCAGCGCCGGCGATCATCCATTCGGCTGGGAGCTTACTTTCCGCAAATCCGGCGACCCGCGCACACGTACTGTCAGGTATCTGAGGTTCAATGCAGCTGATGCCGCCTTCAACGGCCACATGGAATTCCCATTCTTCCTCAACAACATCAAGGAGAAGACCTGCTATTTCAAGTCGGCATCGTATCTGATGCAGAGTGTGGAGTTTCTCACCATGCAGAAGCTGATACTCAACCAGTGCGACCGCATTCTCCAGGACGAGAGCGGTTTCTCTTACGCCAGAATCCGCAAGGGCTACAATGTAAAGCTCTTCGGCACCTACAACGAGCCGGTGCGCGATTTCAGGATTTTCCCGCAGACCGACCTCAAGGCCGCCCTGGCCAACAGCAAGCCTCTGCCTTTCAAGATAGGCTATGCCGCACAGCACGAGGAATGCGTATTGATGGCCTGCGAGAAGTGCGAGGAAGGCACCGCCACCACCACAGTGGCCGCTACCACTGTCCCCATATCAGCTGGCAACAACGAGGGCCTTGTGTATAAGGTTCAGTTTCTCGTAAGCTGGCATCAGCTGCCCAAAGATTCGCCAGAGTTCAACGGCCTGAGCAATGTGCAGCATTACATCGACGGACGAAACTACAAGTATACCGTGGGATCCTTCAAGACCGATACCGACTGCCAGACTCTGCTCGGCGAGGTTAGGGCCAAGGGTTTCAAGGATGCCTTTATCGTGAAGTTCCAAAACGGCCAAAGAATTAAGTAATTAATTGCAAAAAAAGATTTTTTGCAGATTTTGAGCGAAGCGACTCCCTAAAAAACAAAAATTAAAAATCAAAAATAATAAAATGAAAAGATTGCTCTTTATCGACCGCGACGGCACAATAATCGTGGAGCCACCGGTTGACTATCAGATAGATAAGCTTGAGAAATTCGCATTTGTGGATGGCGCCATTCTCTCGCTCCAGAAGATAAGGAAATACACCAACTTCGAGTTCGTAATGGCCAGCAACCAGGACGGGCTCGGCACCGAATCGTTCCCTGAGGACACTTTCTGGCCTTATCAGAATCTCATGGTGCAGACCCTGAAATCGGTGGGAGTGGAGTTCGACGATGTGCTTATCGACCCATCGTTTGAGCACGAGAACAGCCCAATGCGCAAGCCCGGCACAGGCATGATGCAGAAGTATATCGACGATCCCGAGTACGACCTGAGCCAGAGCCTCGTAATCGGCGACCGCTATACCGACGTGCTTCTGGCCAAGAATCTTGGATGCAAGGCCGTGTATTTGGGTGCGTCAGAACTGGCCCCCGAGCTCGATGAATACTGCCTGATAAAGACCCAGAACTGGACCGAGGCCGAGCGCGCCGTTATCAGCTACAACAATCAGATATCAGTAAAGCGCGATACCGCCGAGACCAAGATTGCCCTCACTCTCTATCCCGGCAATCCCGAGATCAAGAAGGTGGATACAGGAGTTAAGTTCTTCGACCACATGCTGATGCAGATTCCTGTTCACGGATGTTTCGGCATGGACCTCTATTGCAAGGGCGATATCGAGGTGGATGAGCACCACACCATCGAGGATGTGGCCATTGCCCTCGGCACCGCCGTGAATCAGCTCTGGAGAGACCGCAAGCTCATCAACAGATACGCCTTTACCCTGCCTATGGACGATTGTCTGGCCCAGGTGGCTATCGACCTCGGCGGACGTCCCTGGCTGATAATGGATGCCGAGTGGAAGAGGGAGAAGATCGGCGATTTCCCGACCGAGATGATTTACCATTTCTTCAAGTCGTTTGCCGACAATGCCAAGTGCAACCTCAACATTAAGGCCGAGGGCGACAACGAGCACCACAAGCTCGAGGGCATCTTCAAGGCCCTGGCCAAGTGCCTGAAACACGCCATCAGCTACGATTTTACTTTGCAGACAATTCCCTCAAGCAAGGGAATGTTGTAGGATTTTTATTTTTTATGTCAGGTAGAGACGGACCGCGGTCCGTCTCTACAGCGTATTTGAAAAATTCTTTTTTACCATGATCAACGGAAAGAAAATAGCGGTGGTGATGCCGGCGTATAATGCCGAGAAGACATTGGAGCAGACCGTGGCGGAGATTCCGATGGATATTGTGGACGAGGTGATCCTGACCGACGACCACTCCACCGACAATACCGCCGACGAGGCGCGCCGTCTGGGCATCAGCCACGTGATAGTTCACGAGCAGAACAAGGGCTACGGCGGCAATCAGAAGACCTGTTACCGCAAGGCCCTGGAGCTTGGCTGCGATATCGTGGTGATGCTGCATCCCGATTATCAATATACTCCCAAGCTTCTGCACTCGATGTGCTACTGCATAGCCGAGGGCGTGTATCCGGTGATTATCGCCTCGCGCATTCTCGGCAAGGGCGCGCGCAAGGGCGGAATGCCGATATACAAGTATCTATTCAACAGGATGCTTACGTTTACACAGAATCTGCTGATGAGTCAGAAACTTAGCGAGTATCATACAGGTTACCGCGCATTCTCTGCTGATGTGATACGCGCCTGCAACCTCGATGCCTGCAGCGACGATTTCGTGTTCGACAATGAGATGCTGGCACAGATTTTCTACGCCGGCTACGAGATTGCCGAGATTACCTGCCCTACCAAGTATTTTGAGGAGGCGTCGTCCATCAACTTCCGTCGCAGCTGCAAGTATGGTTTCGGAGTATTGGGCACGTCGGTCAAGTATCTGCTGGCCAAGATTGGAATATACAAGAGCAGGATTTTCAGGTAGGAGATTTTATTTAGGCACTTAATTTGATATATGTTTTCCATATATCAAAAATCTCTAAAACCATGATAAAACGATTGATTGCCGGTTTCCTGATGGCGGCGGCGCTTTTTGCGGGTTCGGTTTCGGATGCCGGCGCGCAGGATATCCGCCTCAGACATAATGTGCATGTGGCAGATTCTGCCCGTTACAGATACAAGACTTCCGAGAGCTATATCAGGGAAAGGATTCAGTACCTTGACGACAAGGCCGTGAATTGCTATGAGAACGAGAGCATGGCCGTCTACTACACCCGCCGCGGCAAGGAGGCTTTCCGTTTCGAGAACAACAGGATGGTGCTGCCTAAAAAGGGCGACCGTCTGGCCCCCAAGAAATATCTGAAACGCAGGTTTGTGCGTGGGCAGAGGCGAGAGTTCTGGCGCAGTGGCTGTGCGGTGGTGGTCATCAAGGCGTGGACGGTTTCCAATCCCAAATACAACAGTTGGCCGTCGAGAAAGTTCGTGGGCCAGGTAGGAGAGATGGACAGCCTGATAGATGCGTTCCACAAGTCGGGCGACGACCTGAATGTGCTTAACGACGCCCTCGCTCTTGGCAGCAGCGCCGATGAACTGAATAGTCAGGAGATTTATTACATAAAGATAGCCCCCAAGGACAGACGTTTCCGCTATGATTTCCCTGACGGCAACGAGTCCGGCGCCTACGAGGACCTTTGGGTTCCCGGCGGCCGTACTATGCAGGGCGTCAAGGAATGTGTGCTTACCCGCGCCGACAAGGTTACCTACAAGACCGGCGACTTTGAATCGTTTCTGAAGAATTTCGACAGCAAGAATGTTGTAAGGCTTTGGTAATATTTTCATATAAAAAAATCCTAATCCAAAAATTACTACTAAGTTTTTGGATTGTAATCCAAAAATTCATACTATATTTTTGGATTATAATCCAAAA